>JBEDKU010000286.1:0-6830 GCA_041172045.1 Verrucomicrobiota bacterium
TTGCGGACGAGGGCTTTGGAAAAGGAACGGCCGTCGCCGACCTGGGCGATGACCTTGTCGAGCTCGCCGCGGAGGCCGCGGTTCTGGGTGGCGTCGCGGGAGAGTTCGAGGGCGCGGAGCAGCGGCAGGCCGTTGCCGACGAGGTTGGCCATGGTTTCGAGGAACTGGACGTAAAACCGGCTGGTGATGACCGGGCCGATGAGCGGCAAGCGGAGTTTCATGCGGTCCCAGGCGGGTTTGTTCGCGTCGTTGTCCTTCCAGGCTTTGAAGAAAATCAGCGCGGCGATGACAGTGAGGATCATGACGATCCACCACTTTTTGACGAAGGCGGACGCGCCGATGAGGATGGCGGCGCCGAGCGGCATTTTCCCGCCGCTGGTCTCGATGAGCGCGGTGAGCTCCGGGATGAGGACGGTGATGAAAATGATGGAAACGCCGACGCCGGCGAGGATGAGGAACGCCGGGTAGATCATCGCAAGAATGAGGCGGGCCTGGAGCTCGGCGAGAGTTTTCAGGTAGTGGGCCTGGCGCTTGAGAATGTCGTCGAGCGCGCCGGACGCCTCCCCGGCGGCGGCGAGCGAGCAATACAGCGGGCCGAAGCTGGGGCTGACTTTTTTCAGGGCGACCGAGAAATTGACGCCGTCGCGAACAATCTGGCGGATTTTGAAGGAAACGGCTTTGAGGTTGCCGAGTTCCTGGCGGTTTTCCATCGACTTGAGCGCGGGCTCGAGCTGGAGACCGGCGCTGAGCATGTCGGAAAGCTCCTCGGTGAAGAGCACGACTTCCTGGCGCTTGAGCTTGATCGGGCCGTCCGGGATCGCGCTTTCCTTGGCGTCTTCCTTGCCTTTGGAATTGTCCTTGTCGTCAGCTTTGGCCTTGGCGTTGGACTTTTTCGTTGAGGCGGCCGCGGCGGTTTCCTTGAGATTGACCGGCTGGAGACCTTTTTTATCGAGCATCCGGAGGGCTTCCGGGCGGTCCGCCGCGTCGAGCTCGCCGGTGGTGACGGAGCCGTTGGCGGCGAGGGCTTTGTAGGCGAAGATGGGCATCGGCGGGAAAAACTGAAATGCTGAAAGCGGTAATGCTGAAATTGGATCAATCCCCGCCGATGTCGGAGGAGGTGACGGAGATGACTTCCTCGATGGTGGTCTCGCCCTTCATGACCTTGTGCCAGCCGTATTCGCGCATCGGGATGTAGCCGTCGCGGACGGCTTGGGCGCGGAGCTCGACGGCCTGGGCACGGTGGGCGACGAGTTCCTGCATCGGTTGGGTGAGCAGGATGATTTCGTAAATGGCGAGTCGGCCGGAAAAGCCGGTCATGCGGCAACGGTCGCAGCCTTTCGGCGAATAGACCTGGCCGGGGATGTGCAGCGGGATGCCGAGGTCGCGGCGGTCCTGGTCGCTGACTTCGCGGGGGACTTTGCAATGCGGGCAAAGTTTCCGGACGAGGCGCTGGGCGAGGAACGCGCGGACGGCGGCGGAGACGAGGAAGGGTTCCACGCCCATGTCGATGAGCCGGCTGATGCCGCCCATGGCGTCGTTGGTGTGGAGCGTGGAGAACACCAAGTGACCGGTAAGCGACGCGCGGATGGCAATTTCCGCGGTCTCAAGGTCCCGGATTTCCCCGATCATCACGATGTTCGGGTCGGCGCGGAGAATGGAGCGCAGCGCCGTGGCGAAGGTGAGGCCAATCTCGTTTTTCACGGCGATCTGCATCACGCCGGTGAGCTTGTTTTCCACCGGATCCTCGACGGTGACGATGCGCCGCTCGGGGTGGTTCACCTCGGTGAGGAAAGAATAGAGACTGGTGGATTTACCCGATCCGGTCGGGCCGGTGATGAGGATGATACCGTTAGGAAGATGCAGAAGAGACTCGATTTTCTTGAGCACGAACGGCTCCATGCCGAGCTTGGCGATGTTGAATTTTTCTTGGTTGAGGAGACGCAGGGAAACGCTCTCGCCCTCGACCGTCGGCACGGTGGCGACGCGGACGTCGATGGTCGCACCTTCGAACTGGAGGTTGATCCGGCCGTCCTGCGGCACGCGGCGCTCGGCGATGTCGAGGCGGGCCATGATTTTCAAACGGGCGATGACGGAACTTTGCAGCGCTTTGATGTTTTCCGGCACGGCGATTTCGATCAGGCGGCCGTCGATCCGGTAGCGGATGCGGAGGTTGGTGCTGAGCGGCTCGACGTGGATGTCGGTCGCGCGCTGGTCGAGCGCTTCACGGATGATCTGGTTGACGAATTTGACGACGGAAGCCTCCTCGTCGTCGTCCTGGTCGATCACGTTGGCCTCGTCCTCGCCACCTTCGAGATGGTCGTAGTCGAAATCGCGGCCTTCGAGGATCTGTTCGAACGTGTCGGCACCGACGCCGTAGAGGCGGCGGAGCGCTTCGTGCAGGCGCTTGCGGGAAACCATGCACCAATCGATGGGCAGCGTGAGTTCCTGCGCTGCGGCTTGGCGGGCGACGAGATTGAAGGGATCGAAAGTAGCAAGTTTCAGGCGTTTTTGGTCACCTTCGCCCTCGATGGCGACCGGCAGCAACCGGTGGCGCAGCGCAAGGCGCGGGCCGCAGGCTTCCCGCAGCGGCAGCGGCACTTCCGGCATCGGGATGCTTTCCAGCCACTCCAGCCCGAGGTATTGCGCGAGCTCGCGCATGTATTTTTCCTCATCGACCAGACCGGCGTCGAGCACGTCGTCGATGGGTGAGCGCTGGCGCTGAGCTGCGGTTTGCAGAACTTCGGTGAGGGCGGGAATGTCCTCGCAACCGGTGCGGCGAGCGGGTTCAATCAAAAACTGGGTCATGGGCGGCGCACTTCTTGTCGCTTAAATGCTAGCCGGGCGCAATCTTGTCTCTCGAAATTCCTGAAATTTCAGGTGGACTGGCCCGGTTTGGCGGATTTCCTGGGCGCGGCAATGAGATGATGCTTGGAACGGACCGCGGCGTTTCACACGATTTCCGCCATGCGGACGAAGGCGGTTTCATTGTTGCAGGAGTTGACGGAAGCCCACTCGGTTTCCGGACACGAGGACGAGGTCAGGGCGATTTTCGTGGATGAGTTGGAGGAATGCGGCGAGCTCTCGGCGGACCGGAATGGCTCGGTGTTTTGCGAAACCGGCGACGAGGGGCCGCGCGTCTTGGTGGCCGGGCACATGGACGAGGTGGGGTTCATGGTGCAGAACATCACGCATGACGGGTTCATCCAGTTCCTCGGGATCGGCGGGTGGTGGGAGCACAATCTGCTTTCCCAGCGGGTGGAAATCCTGACTCGCGGCGGCGACAAGGTGCTGGGTGTGATCGCCTCGCGGCCACCGCATTTCCTGCCGGAAGCGCAGCGGCGGCAGGTGATGACCATCGACCAGATGTTCATCGACGTGGGGGCGGACTCGCGGCGGGACGTGGTGGAGAATTTCGGAATTTCGTTGGGCGACCCGATTGCGCCGGTGGCGGCCTTCACGCCGATGGGTCGCGAGGATTTGTTCATGGCCAAGGCGTTCGACAACCGGGTGGGCATGGCTGGGACAATCCAGGCGGGGCAGATTTTGGCGCAATCCGCGCATCCGAACCGGTTGATCCTGTGCGGCACCGTGCAGGAGGAGGTGGGGTTGCGCGGGGCGAAGACGGCGGCGAATCTTGCGAAGCCGGATGTGGCAATCATTCTGGAAGGCCCGCCGGCGGACGACGCGCCGGGGTTCGCCCGCTCGGAATGCCAGGGACGGCTCGGCGGCGGAGTGCAGATCCGGTTGTTCGACCCCTCCGCCATCACCAATCCACGGCTGGCGCGGCTGGCCATTGAGACGGCACGGGAAGAGGGAATCCCGCACCAGGTCACAGTCCGGCGCAGCGGCGGGACGGACGCGGGCTCGTTCCACGTGGCGAACGAGGGGATTCCGAGCATCGTGCTGGGAGTGCCCGCGCGCTACATCCACTCACATAACGCGATCATCGATTTGAACGACTATTTGCACATGGTCGCACTGGCGATCGCGTTGGTGAAACGACTGGATGAAGAGACGGTCGAGGGGTTGGTGATGTATCTTTGAGCGGATTTGCACGGATTTTTCGCTGGCGGCGATGAGGGTGATAGGATTGCCTGATTCCATGACTATGAAAAATTTCAGCACAGGAGTGTTCGCCGCGGGACTCATCGGTATCGCCGGGATTTTACCGGCATCCGCCGAGCTTCCATCCATGAGTGAAAAGGACTGGCTGGGATATTTTGTGGGAGTCAAAAACAGGAGCTTCGTGTTCGGAATCACGCCCGATGGCAAGGCGACGATCAAGGTCCTCAACGACAAAGGGGAGCCCGTGAGCCTAAAGCTGACCATCCAGGTGGATTTCAGAATTGAGGAAACGATGCCGGACGGAAAAGTCATCGGTCGGGCGATGAAGCCTGAATCGTTGGAAAGCGCCCAAGCGGCCACCATCAAGCCGAAAGACGTCGTCTTCAAAGGACTGGTGACCGGGGACATCGGCTTTGAAGTGTTTGTCACCGAGGAGCGCGGCGGAATCTCGTTGGGCGGGCGCCTGCTCGACCCCGGCGCGTTGAAAAACCCCACCCGTTTCTGCATCACCACCAAAATTCCGAATGCCTATCCCGACGTGAAGGTGGATGAAGATAAAAAGTCCAAAAAAGCCTTCGAGGACAAAATCAAGGGTGACCGCGTGCAGGTCAGCCGGACGGACGGCAAGCGGGAGAAAATCCCGATGGCGAAACCCGTCGCCGGGGACTCCCCGGAGGTCACCGGCCCGGGCCTCAGCGGTGTGCAGATCGACGCCAGCTCCTTCAGCGGCCGGAAAATCGAGTTCTCCGCATCACCCAACTCCTCCATCGCGCTCACCAACCCGTCCAAGCAACCGCTCGGCGATGGCTTCAATCTCGTGTGGAAAGCGGATCCAGCCAAGGATCCGGAAGGCAAGGCGCGGCTCCAGATCGGAGTCAAGTGACCCAGCGTCGCACACTCACAACTGCGTGTTTCGGTCCGGAGTTCATGGTTTACCATGCTCTTCAGACCGGCTGGGAAACCCTCACCTTCCAAGCCGCCATGCGGTCGTCGCGTCTACACCCGCGCCTCTGGACTTCATCCCGGAATCGTCGGAAGAAATTGAGGGACGGGCCCGTCCGTTTCCCACTTCCCGGGTCTGGTCGCAAATAGGACCAAGGCACTTTTTTGTTCGAGCGAACATCTTTTTTATTGCCAGTCGTTTTGGAATCCGTCAGGTGTTCTTCAACACAACACACTGCCATGGCCGCCAAACAAACATCCGAAGAATCCGCGACTGAAAAACTCAACGAAGCCCGCAAGCGCAATCTGGATCTCGCGATCTCGCACATCCAGAAGGAGTTCGGCGAATCCGCGATCATGCGTTTGGGTGACGACCGCTGCGTCGATGTCGATGTCATCCCGACCGGCAACCTCCTCATCGACCGCGCGCTCGGCGTCGGCGGTTTCCCCTGCGGCCGGATCGTCGAGGTGTTCGGCCCGGAATCCTCCGGCAAGACCACGCTCACCCTCACCGTCATCGCCCAAGCCCAGAAACGCGGCGGTCTCGCCGCCTTCATCGACGTCGAACATGCCCTCGATCCGCAATACGCCCGCAAACTCGGCGTGAACATGGACGACCTGCTCGTTTCCCAACCCTCCTCCGGTGAGGAAGCCCTCCAGATCTGCGAAGCGCTCGTCCGTTCCAACGCCATCGCCGTCATCGTGCTCGACTCCGTGGCCGCGCTGGTCACCAAGCAGGAACTCGACGGCGAAATCGGCGACTCCACCGTCGGTGCCCAGGCCCGCCTGATGAGCGCCGCCATGCGGAAACTCACCGCCCTGATCTCCAAAGCGCAGACCTGCTGTATTTTCACCAACCAGATTCGCGAGAAAATCGGGGTCATGTTCGGCAACCCGGAAACCACCCCCGGTGGCCGCGCGCTCAAGTTCTTCTCCTCCGTCCGTGTCGACATCCGCCGGATCGGTGCGATCAAATCCACCGACGGCACCGTCACCGGCAACCGCACCAAGGTGAAAATCGTCAAAAACAAGGTGGCAGCTCCGTTCACCGAGGCCGAGTTCGACATCATGTACAACGAGGGGATTTCCTCCACTGGCTCGCTGCTCGATCTCGCCCTGGAAATGGAAATCGTCCAGAAACGCGGATCGTGGTTCAGCTACAGCGGCACCCAGATGGCCCAGGGCCGTGACGCCGCCAAGGAGCTTCTCAAGAGCGATGCGGTTCTCTACGCCGACATCGAGTCCAAGGTGAAAGAGGGGCTTGAGGCGAAAAAGAAGAAATAACGGCCCGGTTTCCGCTGTAGTTTGTCGGCAAGATTTCTCCCCCCAGGCGAATGACAAAGAGCCGCACCACCGTCCCCCCACGGTGGTGCGGCTTGTGGCCGCCCCCGGTGGTGGCTTGAGATCCGCCGTGCGGGAATGGAAATCCCGCTTCCCAAACATCGACAAAACCCGCGGGCAGTGCTTTTTTACCGCTCATGATGGATGGTTCGCTACTTGTGCTCGGAATCGCCGGTCCGGAACTGGCGCCGGAAGAGGCCGCGCTTTTTCGCAAGCTGCAGCCGGCGGGTTATATCCTGTTCACGCGGAACATCGTCTCCGCCGTGCAAACGCGGAAACTGACCGATGACCTTCGTGAGCTGTCCTCCGAAACGCCGATCATCGCCATCGATCAGGAAGGCGGGCGGGTCACGCGGACCCGGGACATCGCCCCGGTGGCCCCCTCCGCTCCGGCGCTGGCGGCCGCCAAGGACATGGTGAAAATCGCGGAGGCCGGGGCGCTCACCGGCGACTTGTTGCGGTTGCTCGGCATCAATCTGAAC
>JBEDKU010000287.1:0-17048 GCA_041172045.1 Verrucomicrobiota bacterium
ACGGAGTTTGAGGGAAATCTCAGCGATGGTCTTACATAACTCGGGGAAGGAAATTCCAATGGCTGCGGCCGCCTTGGGCAGCAAGCTGGTCTCTGTCATACCTGGAATCGTGTTCGCTTCCAGCACGAAGGGACGATTTTGTGAATCCAACAGGACATCGACCCGTGAGTAGATTTCCACGCCGAGCGAGCGATGTGCGGCGAGCGCGGCGGCTTGCACGGCCATGGTGGTTTCCAAATCGAGGTCCGCCGGGCAGAAATATTCGCTGCCTTGCGCGCCGCTGAGCCACGGATATTTGCTCGCCATGTCATACACGCCGCCGGGCGGGGCGATGTGGACGACGGGCAGAGTTAGGTCGTTCAGAATACCGACGGTGAGCTCCTTGCCTTCGATGAATTCCTCGATGAGGACCTCGCTGTATTTCTCCGCGGCTTTCAAGAGTGCTGCGGGAACTTCGTCCTGCGTCTTGACGATCTGAATGCCGACGCTGGAGCCTTCGAGTGGCGGCTTGATCACCAGCGGCGCCTGGATCGTGAGATCCGGAACCACGCCGGGGCTGAGGGGAATCGTTTCCGAGCGCGCTGTTGGAACTCCGGCGGCGAGGAATTTCTCCTTCGCCCGGGACTTGTGAATGGCGAGCTTGCTGCTCGCGGAGCCCGCGCCGGTGTAAGGGACGCCGAGCGCTTCGAGCGCGTCCTGGAGCTGTCCGTCCTCGCCGAAGGTGCCGTGGATGACGTTGAAGGCGAGGTCCGTGCCATCGGGTAGATCGACGTGCGTGGTGGTGACATCCACCGCCACCGCGTCAAGGCCGAGGCCTAGCAGCGCCTTGAGCACGGCTTTGCCCGAGGCGAGCGAGACTTCTCGCTCCGATCCCGGACCACCCATCAGAACTGCGATTTTTTTTCCGCTCAGCATTTTCGTTGTGGAGTTAGAATGAAGCTTCGTCGTCGCCGAGGATTTTGATTTCCGTCTCCAGTTCCACGCTGCGCTCGGTGCGGGCCTTTTCCTGGATGAACTCGATGAGGGTGAGGATTTCCAGCGCGGTCGCGCCGCCCTGGTTGACGACGAAATTCCCGTGGACTTCCGAAACCGCGGCGTGGCCGCAGGTGGTGCCCTTGAGGCCCATCGAGTCGATGACGCGGCCGGCGGGGATGAACTCGGGATTTCTGAATGTGCAACCGGCGGAGGCGGCGATCGGCTGCGAGGACTTGCGTTTTTCACGCGACGCGTCCCAGCGGTCCTTGATGTTCGCCGCGGTGTCGTTCTTGCCCTTGAAGACAGCTTGCAGCGCGAAGTTCCGGCGGAGCTCGGCGACGTTCCGATAGGATGCGACGATTTCATCCCGCTCGCGGGTGCGGATGACGCCGTCCTCGTCGAGGAAGGTGACGCGCACGACCTGGTCGAAGGTTTCGATGCCCATCGCGCCGGCGTTCATGCGCAGCGCGCCGCCGACGTTGCCGGGGATGCCTTCCATCCACTCGACGCCGCCGATGCCGCTGCCGCCGGCGATGCTGGCGAGTTTTTTCAAGCGCACGCCGGCTCCGGCGCTGACGTGGCCGCGGCCATCGACGGTGACTTCCGAAAACACGCCGCCGGTCGGATGGATGACCGCGCCGCGGATGCCGCCGTCGCGGACTAACAAATTCGATCCGCGGCCGACGACGCGCACGGGGATGCCGCGCTCGCGGCAGTAATCGACAAGGAAGGCGAAGCCGTAAAAGCTGTGCGGCTCGACCCAGTATTGCGCCGGGCCGCCGACTAACAAAGTCGTGTGGCGGCTCATCGGCTCGTAGAGTTTTCCGTCGATCTCGCCGGGCGGCATGAGCGCGCGCATTTCTTCAAGGATCTTGAGATCCGCGGCGATGCGGGTGCCGGCTTCGTGGACGTTTCCGGCGCCGAGCGTGATGAGCAAATCGCCGGGCTGGAGCGCGTGGCCGATCTCGTGGTGGGCGGTGGCGAGGTCCGGCAGATAGGTGGCGGGGATGTCGCCGTGGACTTTCATCGCATCGACGAGCGTTTGGCCGGAGATGCCCTTGATCGGCTTTTCCGAGGCGGCGTAAACGTCGGTGATGAAGACGACGTCGGCGGCTTGCAGGACTTTGCCGAAATCATCCGCCAGCGCCTGGGTGCGGGTGTAGCGGTGCGGCTGGAAGAAGACGATGACCCGCTTCGACTTGAGCGAGCGGGCGGTCTGGAGCGTGGCGGCGAGCTCGGACGGATGGTGGCCGTAGTCGTCGATGATCCGATAGTTTGCGGATAGATATTTGGTTTCGAAGCGGCGCTTGGCCCCGGCGAAGGTGGCGAGCGCGCGGGCGACGAGCGCGAACTCCGCGCCGCAGCTGTCCGCCAGCGCGATGGCGGCGAGCGCGTTGAGTACGTTGTGGTTGCCGGGGATGCCGAGCTCGACGTCGCCGAGGACCTCGCCCTTTTTCTTCACGGTGAAAGCGGAGGAGCCCTTGAGATCGCGGAGGTCGGTGGCGGTGTAGTCGGCGTCCTCCCAGCCGTAGGAAACGCCGTTTTCGCGGCCCGCGCAGACTTCGAGCGCGACGGGATCTTCGGCGCAGTAAACGAGTTTTCCCGTGGTCTGCTCGGCGAGCTGGGTGAATACCTCCTTGATGTGCTCGATATCCCGATAGAAATCGAGGTGTTCGGCCTCGATGTTGAGGATCACGGCGTGCTCGGGCCGATAGAGCGCGAGCGTGCCGTCGCTTTCATCGCCTTCCGCGACCATGTGTTCGCCGTCCTCGGACCATTTTGCGTTCGCGCCGAGGATGGGGATTTCCGCGCCGACGTAGTGGCTGGGTTTGTGGCCGGCCTCGCGCAGGACGTGGGCGGTCATCGAGGAGGTGGTCGTTTTCCCGTGGGTTCCGGAAATGATGATGCCTTTTTTCGTGTGGAGAATGGCGGCGAGGCACTCGGCGCGGCGGTAGAGCGGGGTCTTTGCTTTTTTGGCGGCGGCGTAGGCGGGATTGGCCGGTTTGATGGCGGAGGAATAAACGACCATGTCCACCTTCTTCACGGCGGCGGCGCTGGGCGGCGACGAGAAAACCAGGCCGACGCCCTGCATCCGCTCGGTTTCCGCGGTGGTGACCTTGTCCGAGCCGCTGACCTTGTGGCCCATGCCGAGAAGTAGCAACGCCAGCCCGCTCATGCCGGATCCGGCCACGCCGATGAGATGGATGTGGAGCGGATTGCTCCGGTCGGTGAGGCGTTGGCTGAGTTCGATCATGATGGAGTGAGAGTGGCTTCGATGGCGGCGCAAACCCGGTCCGCGGCGTCCGGGACGGCGAGTGCGCGGGCCGCTTTTGTCATGCGCTTGTGAGTTGGCAAGTCTTGCAGGAGCGAAGTGGCCAGAGAAGCGAGTTTTTCCGCGTCGAGGTCGCATTCCTGGATGAGCACGGCGGCTCCGGCCTCGGCGAAGACCTCGGCATTCCGCGTCTGGTGGTCGTCGGCGGCGTAGGGATACGGAACCAAAATCGACGGGTGGCTGGCGATGGCGATTTCCGTCAAACTCGACGCGCCGGACCGCGCGATGACGAGATCCGCGATGGCGTAGGCAGATGGCATTTGATCGCAGAACCCGAGCACCTTGTAGCCCGGGCGACCGTGAGCGATCTCGGAAACCCGCTGGAAATCCAGTGCGCCGGCGATGTGCAGCACTTGCGTCTCCGGCGGCAAGCTCGCCGCCGCCTGCGCGCTTAATTCATTCAAGCGCCGCGCGCCCTGGCTACCGCCGGTCACGACGATGGTCGGTCGTGAGGGATCGAGTCCGAAGCGCCCCGCCGCGTCTTCGCGAGTGGGTAAGTTCGTGATTTCCGGGCGGACCGGAGTGCCGGTGGTGACGGTCTCGCGGTTGGGGAAAAATTTCTTCGCCGCATCCAGCCCGAGGAAAACGCGGGTGCAGAAGCGGCTGGTCATCACGTTCGCACGGCCGGGGCGGGCGTTGGAATCGTGGATGAAGGTCTTCAGTCCGAGCTTATGTCCGGCATACACCGGCGGCAGCGAGGTGAAGCCGCCCATGCCCAGCACGGCGTCCGCCTGGAACTCGCGGATGATCGCCTTGCACTGGCCGATCGAGCCCCAGAGTTTCCACAAAAACGGCAGCATCCGCAGCGAGAGCGTCGGCGGCTTGGCCACGGCAGGCACGGTTTTGAAACGGAGGTGGGTGTATTTCGCGGAGGCCTCGGAATCGACCTTCTTTTCGGAGATCAGCAGCATCACTTCGTGGCCGCGCGCGCGCAGCGCTTCTCCCACGGCGATTCCGGGAAAGAGGTGGCCGCCGGTGCCACCACAGGCGATGAGAATTTTCAGGGATTTGGGCACGAACGGGTGGGTGAAAAGCCTGCGATCAAGTGCTGGAAAACGTTTTCCCGCACCACTTCGGGAAAAATTAAGCAAATCCTAATTATCCGGCAATCCTCAAAACGCCCGGAGTCCGGGATTTTTCCCGTTCCCACCCCAAAAAAGAGGCGACGGCATCGCTGCCGTCGCCTCCATGGATTTGTTGGGGAGAAATCAGGTCGCTCAGTTCGGAGTCACCGCCAGGCGGACGAATTGCTTGCCCGCGCCGGTGATGGTGTAAGTGACCGAACCTGCGCTGTTGGCGAGATTCACATCACTTCCGTCGACGTTCGTCCAAGTCGCAAGATTCGGCGACGTTTGCACGACGAACTGGGTGCCATAAGCGGCGGATGGAATGTTGCCACCATTGGGCCAGGTGACGGAGCGGGTAGGGCCTGCTGTGACGACCACCGGAGGGTTCGCGGTAAATCCAGCGGCGGAGTTCATGAAATATTCCACGCCATTGGTCACGCCATCCAAGTCGGTATCCACATTCGAGGCCGCGCCACCGACGTTGAGGCCGGCCCAGCTTGAATAACCGGGAGGCATCGTGGAGTTGTTGTCGAAGAAGACGGTGGCCAATGTCTGGGTCGTGCCCGCACCTTCGAGATCGACCAAGTTAAACTCACGGTCGTTGATGCTTCCCTCGTAGCCGGTCGCGGGAGCGCTTGGATTGCTGTTTCTGAACTTGTAGGTGCCAAAGCTGGTTCCGACCGGACCTGAAAATGCGGTCAGCGTGCCGGTCCAGATTCCATCGTTGTTGCCATCGCTCAGGGCGAGATCGCCAAGCGGACCGGCGAGACCGTTGAAGAAGTCCACCACCACGGTATCCACGCCCGGGATGAAGTTGCCGAGCGCCGTCTGCACGTTCATGTTCACGCTGAACACGATGTCGCGAGCCGCCGGGGCGAGCGGGGTGCCGTCGGCCAAATCATTCAGTCCGTCGCCGTCGGTGTCGGAATTCCTTGGATCCGTCATCAAGGCGAATTCAGCCTCGTTGTTGATGCCGTCCAAATCTTCATCCGCTCCGGCGGACAAGCCGTAGGCGGTGAGGAACGCGGCTTGATCCGGGAAGCTGACCCTTGCGAGGCTGAAAGCGGTGGTCTTGCTATTGAAGGACCAGCGGTGGAATCCGCTTGCGACGTAAGTGAAGTTGACGTCGGTCCCGCCGGCGCCACCCGTACCCCAACTGTTGTTCCAGTTGTGGTCGCCTACAAACTTGTGTGCTTTGGTGCCAAGCGCCGTGACGTGATAGTCCAGGGTCCAGCTGAATTGGCCCGTCAGATCCACATCCACCGTCCGCGTCATGTCCGTGCCGATGGAAGAGCCGTCGGCCGCCCAGTGCTCTCCTGGATTCGCCGGGAAACTGCCGGCCACCGTCATGGTGGCGAAGTTTCTCACCGTCGGATCGCTTACAAAACCGAGACTCGAGGTGCCGTTGACTTCATCGCCGTCGGTGTGGCCGTCACCATCCGAATCCGCGATCGCGGGAAAGGTGCCGGGATCCGAAGGGCCATTGTAAACCATGGTTCCGTCTTCCAGGTTGTCTGTCAAATTGTCGGCATCGGTGTCGTCGGAATTGGGATTCAAATCGAGGTCGGCGTCGAACTCCTGTTGGTTGGTCAGCCCGTCCAGATCGGGGTCGTCACCGGGATCCTGATCCGCCGGGGCTAGGCCGAAACCACCCACCCAGGTGGTGAATGGCGAGATGCCGGGCATGGTGAACTGACGAGCGGCATTGGTCCCCGCCCCCACGGCGTTGGTCGTGTAAGGGCCGGCCCAACCGGTGATGGAAGCCGCGGAAGCGGAAAGCGCGTCCACCGCGCTGTCCGGGTTGCCGCCGCCGGAGGTGTAAACGTCAAACGAAAAGACTTCGCCCGGCCCTAGCGCCAGATTGGCGACGGTTTCGACGATGGTGATGCCGGTGGCGTCCTTGGTCACCGTCGGGCCGCTGACGCCATTCCAGGTAGGTGCGGTATAGCTGCTGGTTCCGCCGCCGCAGGTGTCTCCGCCCGCGTCCGCCCAGGTGCCGATCCAGTGGGTCATGCCTGCGGCGAAATTGATGGGACGGGTCCAGGCGTTGCCGGCCGTGGCCCCGCCCGCGCCGGAGCGGATGGCGACGAGGTATTTGCCCCAGTTGGTTCCATTGGGACTATCAAGCGGGCTGCCGTCCAGATTGATCCGGAAAGTGATGAAGGTTGCGGTGACGTCCACGGTGACATCCACGGAAGTGATGTCGAGATGGGGAAGCGTGCCAACACCCGGGTCGATGTCGCCCGTGGTATCCGTGTAGGATTGAGTGGTTTGAGCGGCGGAGATGCCGATCAGCGGGGAGCAGGCAAGTAGGAGTGCGATGCGGGGTTTCATGGGTTCAGGGGATACGGGTTTAAAATAACGTGGTGACTTTTGCGGAGTCGCAAAGTGGTTTTTTCCGGCGGGCGGTTGCGCCGGGAAGGGTCGTTCCGGCAATCATTCAAATGTTCGGATTGAAGTCCGGGTTTAGAAATTTTGAAAAAATGATCGACCATCGACGGCGCGAGCGCGGCGTTGTAGCATCCACCCATGCAGCACCGCGTGGAAATGTGGAAAACCTTGCGCCGGGCGCTCACCCTCGCGGCCATCCTCGGTGGGGCGTATTTTCTCGGGGTGCGGCCGATCGAGCGAGCGCTCAGCGGCACCAAGTCCAGCATCGAGCGCGGTCTCCAACAGGTGCTAGGCGCGATCACCCGCACCGACACCCGCATCGTCGAGGGCCGCGCGGAGGTCACCGGCACCGCGGAAATTTCCGAGCTGTCCCTGCTGGAAATGCGGATGAGCGCCACCCGCGCCATCGAGAAATCCGAATCGATGTACAACCTCCCTCTCGGCACCAAGAAGCTCATCGTCCGCGGCCACTACACCGTGAAGGGCGGCTACCGGCTCAAGGACGGCGTCTCGCTGCGCATGGAAAATGGCAAGCCTGTCGCGAACTTTCCCAAGCCGGAGGTGCTCTCCGTCGAGCTCATCGACTTCGACGTGCTCAGCGAGGACAGCGGCTGGCTCAATAAAATCCAGGCTGCGGACCGCGCCCAGATCCTGCGCGAGCTTCGCGAGCAGATGCGCGCCGAGGCGGAAAAAAGCGGCCTGCTCGACACCGTGGAAAGCTCGCTGCGCACCCGCCTCCGCGACCTGCTAGGAGTGGAAAACGTCACCGTCGAGCAAGCGCTGCCCTAGCCCGCGCTTCTTCTGGAAAAGCCTCTTGCTGCTAGACCACGACCGGCGGGGCGAAACCCTCCCGGTAGGTGCGGCGGACGATGGTGTTCGTCGCCTCCTCATTGTTGGTGAAGGACAAGGTGGACTTGTCCCAGCGGAGTTCCTGGCCGGGAAAGCGGGTGGCTTTGACGGCGAGGATGGTGGCCTCGGTCATGCGGACGGCGTCCTTGAAGGGGCTGCGGAGTTCGGTTTTGATGCCGAGGCAGTTGTCCACCCAGGCGTGCCAGTGGTTGAGATGGGGGAACTCGGGAAGGCCGGGCATTTTGAGGCCGGCGGTGAGTTGGCCATCGCGCCAGACTTCCAAACGTCCGCCGGCGGTGAGGGTCAGCACGCCGCCTTCACAAACGACGACGGTCATGTTTTCCTCGCCGAATTTTCCAGCAGGCAGACCGAGGGCGGCGCGTGAGGGAGCCTGGGCGGAGTCGCTGTAGTAAATGGGAAACGCCTTGTTTGCGAATTTCCCGGAATCGACCGCGTAGGTGACGGTGGAGCGGCAGGGATGGGCGTGAAACTGCGGGTTCTCCGACTTCACACAATGGGTCTGGACGGCGATGGGCGAGAGCAGTTCGTCGTAGCCGTAGAAGATCACGTCGAGCACGTGGCAGCCCCAATCGCCGAGGCCGTTGCTGCCATAGTCCCACCACGAGCGCCAGACCACGGGGGCGATGCCGGCCCGGTAGGGCACTTGTTCGGTCGCGCCGAGCCAGAGGTTCCAGTCGAGGTTGGCGGGTGGCTGGATTGGCTCCTCGAGTTTGCGGTCGAGATTGAAATACTCGCGGTTGTTCGGCGAGCCGACCCAGGCATGCGCCTCGACGGCTTTTCCGAGCACGCCGCTGCGCAGGATTTCCACCGCGGCGCGGCGGCCTGCCAGGGCCATCCGCTGGTTGCCGATCTGTGTAACGAGATCCGGTCGTGCGACGATCGCCTTCTCCATCATCACGAGCTCTTCCAACTGATGGACGAGCGGCTTCTGGCCGTAGACGTGTTTGTGGTTCGCCAGCGCGGTGAGCATGATCGGCGCGTGGCTGTGATCCGGGGTGGCCACGATGACGGCGTCGAACTTGTCGCCGTATTTGGAAAACGCCTCGCGGTAGTCCGAGCAGGTGAACGCGGCGGGATGGTCCTTGGCGGCTTGGGCGAGAGCGTTCGAATCGACATCGCAGAGTCCGGCGATTTCCACCGACGGATGCCCGGCGACCTGCTTGCGGTCAGTGCCGCCGATGGTGCCGACGACTCCGATGGAGAGCACGCGGAGCTTGGAATTGGGCGAAACGGCGGGCGCTTGCGCGAAGGAGCGTGCGGCGGCGGCCAGGCCGATTCCGGTGGCTCCCGTGGTCCAGAGGAACTTGCGGCGGTTGAGTGGGCTATCCATGACTGTCTGACTACGAGGGCGTGGCGGCGGAAGTTTCAAGACCATGCCCGTTTACCCGCTCTTCCAGCAGTTGGACGAAGTGCTTGATATGGTGCGACGGCAGGTGGCGCTGCCAGACCGCCCACATGTGGAAATCGAGATCCGTCTGGTTCGCGGTGACCGGGATGATCACGATGCCCTGGTTCGCCAGATCCAGCACATGCGGGAGCAGTGAAATCCCCTGATCGGCGGCGATCAGCGTGACCATCGAGTCGAAACCATCCACCTGCCGGACCTTGCTCGGCCGGATCCCCTCGTCGGTGTAGAACCGGCAAACCGCCTCGCGGTGGCTGGAGCGGCCGTCCCCGCCGAGGCATAACAGGGTTTCCGCACGGATTTCCTTGAGGGTGACGCCCTTCCTGTCAGCCAGCGGATGCTGCCGTGAAACAGCGACTCCATAGACCGAGTGGACGACGCACAAGCTGCGCAGGCTGGTGATGTTCAGGACCTCCTTGCCGTAGGCGAAACCGATGTCGATGCGTCCCGTGGCCAGCGCGTCAAGCTGCTCGACCGGCAGCATTTCCACGAAGGCCACCTCCACGCCCGGATACTTCTGATTGAAAATCTTCAGCGTCTTCGGCAGGAAATCCGTCGCAATGATCCCCACGCTGCCGATCCGCAGCTTGCCGCGGTGGCCGGACTGCGCCTGGGTCGCCCGCTCGATCGCCCGCTCGGCATCGACCAGCAGCTTCTGCGAGTCTTCGAGGAACAACTCCCCGGCTTTCGTTAGGGAGACGCTCACCGTGTCCCGCTCCAGCAATTTCACGGAGATTTCGTCCTCCAGATCCTTCACCTGCTTGCTGAGCGCCGGGCGGCTGATGTTGAGGCGCTGCGCGGCTTTGCGGAAACTCAGTTCCTCGGCCACCGCCACGAAGTATCTCAAATGTCTCAGCTCCATCCGGGCGCACTGGTAATTCAAATTCACCAGTATGGAAACCTCAAAGTCATTCGGATTGCCGGCCTCCCGGAGGAGTCCGGCATGCCCGCCGCCCGTTCAAGGAACGCGATTTAGCAAATCATCATTCTTCCGATGTTTCATCCCCTGGCTCTACGATGGTCGGAGCGTCCTCGTCACTGGCAGCGGCCGCTGAATCCGAATCATCGCCGTCCGGGATGACACGAGAGATGTCCTGGAGTTTTTCGTTCCCCTTGAGAGTGAGGAGTTTGACCCCTTGGGCGTTGCGGCCGGTTTCGCGGACTTCGGCGGCGCGGATGCGGATGCTTTGGCCGCTGGAGGTCATCAGCATGAGCTCGTCTTCCTCGGTCACGGCGACCGCGCTAACGACCTTGCCGGTCTTGTCGGTGACGTTGAGTGTCTTCACGCCCATGCCACCACGGCGAAGGGCCCGATAACTGGAGAACGCCGTGCGTTTGCCGAGACCGTTTTCCGAGGCGACAAGCAACATCGTTTCCTCCGAAGCGATCGCCATGCCGACAACGTAGTCGTCCTTGCGCAGGCGGATCCCTGTGACCCCGGCGGTAGCGCGCCCTTGCGGGCGGATCTGCGGCTTGCCTTCGTCTTCGGCAGCATCTTCCCCTCCGGATTCTTCTTCGACAGGCTCTTCCCCTTCCGTCACTTCGCCCTGGGGCTTTTTGTAAACGCCTTCTGTAAATTTGATACCCATTCCGTTTCGGGTGACGAGGACGATATCGTCTTCACCGCTGGTGAGGCTCACGCCGATCAGATCGTTTCCTTCTTCAAGGTTGATGGCGATGATGCCGTCCTTGCGGTAGTTTCTGAAATCGTTGACGGCGGTTTTTTTCACCTTGCCGCTGCGGGTGGCGAAGAAGACATAGCCGGCTTCCTCGCGGAAGGTGATGTCGTTGCCATTGTCGTCCACCGTGCGTTCCAGGCGGAGGAGTGCGGCGATTTTTTCCTCGGGTTTGAGGTTGAGCACGTTCTGGATGCTGCGGCCCATCGCGGTGCGCGAACCCTCGGGGAGTTCATAAACCCGCTCGACATACATGCGGCCGGTGTTGGTGAAGAATAGCAGATAGTCGTGCGCCTGGACGCTGAAGAGGTGCTCGATAAAATCATTCGCTTCGTCCTTCTTGGTGGCGCGGGTTTCCATGCCTTTGAGCCCCTTGCCGCCGCGGCCTTGGACGCGGTATTCGCTGGAGAGCGTGCGCTTGATATAGCCGCGGTGGGAGAGGGTGACGATCATCGCGTCGTTGGCGATGAGGTCTTCCATGGCGACCTCGCCGACTTCGGCGACGATGGTGCATCGGCGCGGCGATCCGAACTTGTCTTTGATGGCGCGGAGCTCGTCCTTGATGATGACGAGCACGCGTTCCTCGCGGGCGAGGATGTCCATCAGGTCCAGGATGTCGGCGAGCACGGCGTCGTATTCCGCCTTCACCTTGTCCCGCTCCATGCCGGTGAGCTGGTAGAGCCGGAGTTCGAGGATGGCGTTGACCTGGCGCTCGCTGAAGAAGTAGGTGTCGCCGGAAATGGTCGGTTGCGAGCGGATCAGGATGCCGAGCGACTCGGCGGTGGCGGTGGGGAAGCTGTAGGCGGCGAGGCGCTCGCGGGCTTCGTCGCGGTTTTTCGAGGAGCGGATGATTTTGATGAAATCGTCGAGATGGCCGAGCGCGAGCAGGAAGGCTTCGAGCAGTTCGGCGCGTTCCTCGGCCTTGCCCAGTAGATAACGGGTGCGGCGGATGACGACCTCGCGGCGGTGCTCGATGTAGGCGTCGATGGCCTCCTTGAGTGAAAGCTGCTTGGGGCGGTTCTTGTGAATCGCCAGCATGTTCACGGAGAAGGAAGTCTCCATGGAGGTGAGCTTGAAGAGCTGGGCCATGACCACCTGCGGGCGGGCGTCGCGCTTGAGCTCGATTTCAATGCAGGTGTCTTCGGCGGAGAGGTCGCGCATGCCGGAGATGCCGGTGAGGACCTTTTCGTTGACGAGTTCGGCGATGCGCTCCTGGAGCGTGGCGCGATTCACGCCGTATGGGACGCCGCGGATGATGATCATCGCCTTGCCGTTGGCATTCTCCTCGATCTCCATTTTGCCGCGCATGCGCATGGAGCCGCGGCCGGTGCGGAAGTATTCCTCAATGCCGCGGATGCCGCGGATCTCGCAACCGACCGGGAAGTCCGGGCCCTTCATGTAGTGCATCAGCTCGGCCAGCGTGATTTCCGGATGGTCGATCTGGGCGCAGATGGCGTCCACCACTTCGCCGAGATTGTGCGAGGCGAGGTTGGTGGCCATGCCGACGGCGATGCCGGTGCCGCCGTTGACGAGGAAGTTGGGAAATGCCGAGGGCAGAACGGTTGGCTCGGTCTGCGAGCCGTCGTAGTTCGGCTGGAAATCCACGGTGTCCTTGTCGAGGTCTTCCATCATCGCCAGACCCAGGTGGTGGAGGCGGGCTTCGGTATAACGCATGGAGGCCGCGGAATCGCCTTCCACGGAGCCGAAGTTACCCTGGCCGTCGACCAGCATGTCGCGCATCGACCATGGCTGGCCCATGTAGACGAGGGTCGAGTAGATCGACGAGTCGCCGTGGGGGTGGAAGTTACCCATGGTTTCGCCGACGATCTTGGCGCACTTGACGTGGGGTTTGCCGGGACCGACGCCTAGTTGGCGCATGGCATAGAGGACGCGGCGCTGGGAGGGTTTGAGACCGTCGCGGACATCGGGCAGCGCGCGAGAGATGATGACGGACATCGAGTATTCCAGGAACGAATTGGAGAGTTCCTCGGCGACGTTGATCGGCTTGATATGTTCTTCGGACATGGGGAAAGTTAATGGGTCAGGGGTCAAGAGTCATGGGTGTCTGACTGTGGGCCGATTGATTTGATATAAACGTTGAGGCGTTTGCGGAGGGTTTCGAGGTCCCGGTAGAGTTGACGGGCTTGTTCGGGGTCCACCAGTTCGCGACGGGCGGCTTTTTCGAGCCATGTCTGGGATTCGACGAGCGAACCCCGGCTGTAGTAACAGAACTTCTGGTTTTCCTTGTAATGAAACCTGCCGTGTCCTTCGGAGATATTGGCCGCGATGGAGTCAATCGAGCGGACGAACTGTTTGCCGACGGTGTCTTTGGCGAGGAAATCCCAGAGAACGACCCAACTCCAAACGATCTCCCCGAGACGCAGCGCCTCGCGGTAGATTTCCAGATCGTTCAAGGACTTGCTCATATTCACTCTTCACTCATGGCCCGTGACTCATGACCGACGTCATCAGACGTCGAGATTGCGAACGTTGAGCGCGTTGTCTTCGATGAAACGCTTGCGGGGTTCGACGATGTCTCCCATGAGCACGTCGAACATCTTGTCGGCCTCGACCGCGTTGTCCTCGTCGAGGCGGACCCGGAGGAACTGGCGGACCGTGGGATCCATGGTGGTTTCGAAAAGCTGCTTGGCGTTCATTTCGCCGAGCCCCTTGAAGCGCTTGATCTGCACGCCGCGGCTGGCGATTTCGAGCACCTTCGCGAGGATTTCCGGGACGGCGAAAACCGGAGTGACTTTCTGTTTGTCCGCGTCGCCTTCGACGACTTCGAAGAGCGGGGTGTCGTCGTTGAAGAACACCGAAGTGTCGATGCCGCATTCGGTGAGGCGGGAGAAAATACGGCTGATGGCGTGGGACTCGTGGAGTTCGTAGAGGTTCGCGCGGCGGGACGGGCCGGTGTGGGCGGCGATTTCCTCCTCGGTGAGAATTTCATCGAACAGGCGGAGATCCCGGTTTTGAGCGGCGAAGGCGCGGAGGTCGGCTTCCTTGGAGAAGTAGGTGAGCGCCTCGTCGTTGCCGGTGCGGATGCGGAGCATGAACTCCGGCAACACGCCGTTGATGCGGGCGGCGAGGTAGTTTTTGAAGTTGCCGCCGTTGCCTTCGATGGTGGTCGAAAAGCGCGAGAGCGAGGAGAGGTTTTCGAGGATGACCTTGAGTTCTTCCGCAGTGAAGCTGCGGGATTGATCGAAGGTGCGGAGTTCGACCTCGCCGGCGCCGAGTTCGATCAGGATCTTGTTGAGCTGGTCGTTGTCCTGGACGTATTCCGACCGCTTCTTGCGGGTCACCAGATAGAGCGGCGGCTGCGCGATGTAGAGGAAACCGCGTTTGACGAGGGCCGGCATGTGACGGCAGAAAAACGTCAGCAGCAGCGTGCGGATGTGCGAGCCGTCGACGTCGGCATCGGTCATGATGACGATCTTGTGATAGCGGACCTTGTCGATGTTGAACGAGCCTTCCTGCTCGCCATCGCCGATGCCCGCGCCGATGGCGGTGATGAGGTTCTGGATTTCCCGGTTCTGCATCGCGCGGTGGAGGCGGGCTTTTTCGACGTTGAGGATCTTGCCCCGCAACGGCAGAATCGCCTGGGTTCGCCGGTCACGGCCTTGTTTGGCGGAACCACCGGCGGAGTCTCCTTCGACAATATAGAGCTCGGACTTCGCGGGATCGCGCTCCGAGCAGTCGGCGAGTTTGCCGGGCAGGCCGCCGCCGGAGAGGGCGGACTTGCGGACGGTCTCGCGGGCTTTCCGGGCGGCTTCGCGGGCGCGGGCGGCGTTGACGGACTTTTCAATGATGCGCTTGGCGAGGCCGGGATTCTCGTCGAAGAACTGCATCAGGCCTTCGTAAACGATCGAGGAAATGACGCCTTCGATCTCGCTGTTGACGAGTTTGTCCTTGGTCTGCGAGCTGAAGCGCGGGTTCGGCATTTTCACCGAAATGATCGCGATGAGTCCTTCGCGGACGTCGTCGCCGGTGAGCGCGGGGTCCTTGTCCTTGAGGATCTTGTTGACCTTGGCGTATTGGTTGATGCCGCGGGTGAGGGCGGTGCGGAAGCCGGTGAGGTGGGTGCCACCGTCGCCGTTAGGAATGGAGTTGGCGAAGCAGAGGATCTGGTCGTTGTAGGAGTCGTTATATTGGAAAACCACGTCGGCGAAGACGTCGTCGGTGGTTTTTTTGCCGTCGTAATCCAGATCGATGGCGCGCTTGCCGTGGAGGATGACTGGCTCGTCGTGGATGAGCGTTTTGTTTTCGCCGAGCTGGGCGACGAATTCCTCGATGCCTTTTTTGTAGAAAAAGGTGGCTTTTTTGGCGGACTCGGGACGCTCGTCCTCGAGGTCGATGGTGAGGCCGGGGTTGAGGAAGGCGAGCTCGCGGAGGCGGGTGGCGAGGCGGTCGAATTTGAATTCGATGGTATCGACGAAGATCGTGGCGTCCGGGAAGAAGGTGATCATCGTGCCGGTTTTGCCGGGATCGACCTCGCCGATGACGTGCAGCGGGATGGTGGTTTTGCCGCGTTCGAAACCGATGAGGTGGACCTTGCCGTTCCGCATGATTTCCGCTTTGAACCAGTCGGAAAGGGCGTTGACGCACTTGGCGCCGACGCCGTGAAGGCCGCCGGAATACTTGTAGGCACCTTGGCCGAACTTGCCGCCGGCGTGGAGATTGGTGAGCACGAGTTCGACGGCAGGCATGCCGAATTTCAAATGCATGTCGACCGGGATGCCGCGGCCGTTGTCGGAGATGGAAACGGAGCCGTCGACGTGGATGGCGACCTTGATGCGGCTGCAATAGCCGGCGAGGTGCTCGTCGATGGAGTTGTCGAGAACCTCGAAAACGCAGTGGTGGAGACCGCGCTCGTCGGGGTCGCCGATATACATGCCCGGGCGCTTGCGAACCGCATCAAGGCCCTCGAGCTTGTCGATTTGGGCGGCATCGTAAACCTGCGCTGCGGCTACCTGGGTTTCGGCTTTTTGTGGCTCGTTCGAAGACTCGGACATAGTGGGGCCAGAGGGTCTAAAATCCTCCCCCGGGAGACAAGGAATTTCGTGCTTTTTTCGCGCTTCAATTTCTCCTTTTAATCCATTGATTATAAGTAAGTTGTAAGCGGTCTAACGGCGAATCCAGTCCTTCATGAACCAAGTCACCAGGAGGCACGCGCAAATGGCTAAAATAAACAACAGGAAGATGAGCAGGGTCTTCGCGGTTTCCCGCCGCTCCAGATGACTTTGATCGATGCCGGAGTCGGCGCTGATCCGGCGTTTGACCCGTCCTGAAGGTGCCTGTGGCGTGGCGGTGGCGGAACGTCCGTCACCACTGGCGGGAAGCGCGGTTTTTGACGCAGGAGCCGTGATGGGTGAGCCGCAGGCGGGGCAGGGGCCGGTGACGCCGGCCAAGTGCGGCTCCAGCGACAATTTCATGCCACACGCCGGACAGTGGAAAAAGGGCTGCCCGGTTGGTTCTGGGGATGGGGCCGGCGCGGCTGACACGGCGTGAGCTTGAGACTGCGGCTTCAAGCAACTCAAGCAGCAAGTTGAACGGTGCCGCTCAGGGTTCCATGCCGAGGCATTGGCGCTGCCATTTGAGGAGGACCTCGGCGGGCTGGATGTCGCCGGCGGCGAGGGCCTCCAGCACCGCGCGCGGGGCGATGAGGGAGCCTTCAATGTCAAGTTTGGCGGCGGCCTGTTCGCGGGCGGCGATGAGCTCGTCCACCTTGCGCTCGAAATCGCGATCCCGCTTGCGGCGCTTGGTGTCCGGGCGCTCCGGCCACTCGGACTCGGGGAGTTCCATGGCGGCGGCCAGCGCGGCGCGGAAACGCTTCACCCGCTCCGGGCGGAAATGACTGGGTGGGGAGATGGATTTGTCCGCGTCGAGATCGAGGCTCCATTCGAGGAGTTGGCGGTTCGGCGCGACCATGAAGGAAGGCCGGTCCCAGGCTTTCGCCTCGCCATCGCGCCAATGCCACAGCGCCCGTAGGCAGGCCAGGCCGTAGCCGCCGAGCTTTCCGGACCCCTGGACGCGCCAGTTTTCCTCCTTGGAATCGTCCCGGTCGAGGACCCGCTGACGGGCGGCGAGGCAGCTTTCCTCGAACCATTCGTAGCGGCCTTTTTCCTTGAGCGCGGTGACGATCATGTCGCCCATTTCCAAGAGGTAGTGAACGTCGTTAAGCGCGTATTCGACCATTTTCGGCGAGAGCGGGCGCCTGCCCCAGTCCGCCTTTTGCGAGGATTTCGAGAGTTCGACACCGAAATAGTGGTTGACCAGATCCCCCAGGCCGAAACGGCGGACGCCGAGCAGCCTCGCACCAATCTGGGTGTCAT
>JBEDKU010000288.1:0-6786 GCA_041172045.1 Verrucomicrobiota bacterium
TCGTCGAGACCGTCGCGGGCGATGCGGGAGCGCTCGCTTTCCCGGGCGTTGCGGATTTTCAACAAGTGGATGCGGCTTCTCATCCGCAGCCGCGCGGCACCCCAGCCGACGCCGGCGGTGATGGACAGAACGAGCGCTCCGACCGACGCGTAAAACCAGGCCGTCTCCCAGAAACGGGGCTTGATGACCACGGCGATGCGGGCCGGCGCGGGGCTGCGCACGCCGTCGCCGTTCACCGCCATCACCTCGAAGATGTAGTCACCCGGAGGCACCGCCTCGAAGGCGGCGACGCGCTGGGTGCCGAGCTCGCGCCACGCGTCGTCCAAGCCGGCCAACCGCGCGCGGTAGGTGACCTTTTCCGGCGCGCTGTAACTCAGGCCGACGAAGCGGAACTGCAGCCGCGCCCTGCCCGGAGCGGTGATGATGGGGCCGGTCTCGGTGGTGTGCTCGGTGCCGTTGGCGCGGGCGGACTGCAGATAGACCGGCGGGGCGACGCGGTTGATTTCCACCCGGTCCGGCCGGACGCGGGCGATGCCGCCGCCGGTGGGGAACCACAAGCTGCCGTCCGCGCTCTTCCAGCCGGAGGGCTGATAGCCGCCGATGCACTCGCGGGAGGGCATGCCGTCGGTGTGATCGAGACGCAGCCACTTGACCGCGGAGGCGGGATCACGCGCGTGGGCGAGCAGTTCCTTGCGCTCGGCGCGGACGATGCCGCCGAGCGAGCCTAACCAAAGGCCGCCCCGGCCGTCTTCGAGCACGCTGGTGAGCCGGGAGTCCGGCAGCCCGTCGTTCGCGTCGAAGCAGGTCCATTTCCCGCCGTCCCACAGATAGAGACCGCTGCCGAGGGTGGAGACCCAGGTCTCGCGGGCGGTCACGGGAAGGATGCCGGAGATCCACTGGTGTTTTACGACTTCCGGCGAAGCGATGGTGCTGAAGCCCTGGCCGTCTCCCAGCAGAATCCTGCCCGAGGAGGATCCCGCGATGATCTTGCCGCCGGGGAAAGGCTGGAGCACGGAGAGATCGTCCTCGACGATCCCGTCCTCCTTGCCGAAGCGGCGGACGGTTCCCCCCGAGTAGGACACCAGCCCCTGGCTGCCGCCGAACCAAAGGGTGCCTTGCGAGTCCTGGGCGATGGCGCGGACTTTTGACGGGACCTGGGTTTTCGAAAACTGCGGTTTTAAAACCCCGTCGATGAGCCGATAGACACTGCCCCCGCCCGACGCGACCCACAACTGCGAGTCCCGGTCCTCGAAGATGGCCGCGGCGGAACGCGCGGCGGAGAGCGGAAGGTAGCGCGGCTCCTCACCGGGCCGCCAGCGGTTCACGCCGCCCCTGCGGTTGGCGATCCACCAGGTGCCGGAGCGGTCCTCCAGCAGAGCCCACACGGCAAGCTCGCTCTGCCCTTGATGGGTATCGAGCACGCCGACCCGCGCGTGGTGGACCCGCACCAATCCGTTGACCGGGGAGGCGACCCATACGTTTCCCTCGCGGTCCTCCATCAGCTCGTTGACCCGGTAGGTCTGGCCGCGCTCGGGAAGCTCCACGGGCACCGCGGGTTCGCCCTCGGCCGCGACCGTCAAGCCGCCATCGAACCCCGCCTGCCAGGTGCGGCCCGTGCGGTCGCGCAGGACGGGCCGGCCGTCAACTTCCACCACCCGCCCGCCGGCGACCTGCTTTTTAAGATCCTCGTCGAACTCCTGCAAGAGGTCGTCTCCGGGCGTCACCGGGATCACACTGCCACCCGGCAGCACCTGGGAATACTCAGTCCCGCGCTTGAAAAAAACCGCCCCCGTCGGATCCTGGAGCAACTGGGAGACCAGCGGCTGGTTGGGGATTCTGAGGTTTTCCAGGATCTTGTGCAGCCGCCCGTTCTCCACCCGGAACAGCCCGCTCTGATAGGTCGCGGCCCAGATCTGACCGCCGCTCGTCGCGAACAGCCGCGAGAATGCCAGCCGCTGGCGGCGCAGCTCCCCTTCCGGCTCGATGACCTGGAACTCGAACCCGTCGAAGCGGGCCAGTCCTTCCGCCGTGGCCACCCACAGATAGCCGTCGCTGCCCTGCACCACCGAGCGCACCACGTTGCTCGGCAGCCCGTCCTGCGACTGCCAGACACGCACCACCACCTCGGACGACGCCGCGGCATCCGCCACGCCGACCCGCAGCATCAGGAACAGGAGGATGTAGGGAATGAAGCGCACCGATGGTGGAAAATGATGCAGGTGATTCGCTTTGTCGAGGGAGGAGGCAAAACACTCCGGAGTGCGCGAAGCTCTGCTCGCGCCTGTGGGAGTTTCGGCTCTGCCGGATGCGGGGCGGAGCTTCTTCCTGCGCAAGCGAAGAGGAAGAGCTCCGCGCCGCATGGAGCAGAGCTTCCATCCGCCATCGGCTGGAGCAGAGCGTCCAGCACTCCGGAGTGCGCGAAGCTCTGCCCGCGCCTATGGGAGTTCCGTCTCTGCCGGATGCGGGGCGGAGCCTCTTCCGCGCAAGCGAAGCGGAAAAGCTCCGCGCCGCATGGAGCAGAGCTTCCATCCGCCACCGGCGGCAGCAGAGCGTGCCGCACTCCGAGTATCAAAAAGCGGGGCCGCCGACCTCCCGTCGGCGACCCCGTGGTTCCGGAGAAAACCCATCAACTCCGAAAATTTTCTCAGCCGCGGCGGCGGCGCAGCAGGGCGAGCATGCCGAGGCCGCCGACGAGCATCGCGGCGTTCGGCTCGGGGACCACCGCGTAGGTGAGCACCAGGTCGTTGCTGCTCTGGGCAAGGCTCCAAGTGCCAGTCCACGACGGACTGCTAGTGAAAGCCCCGGAATCGATGGTCCAGTCTCCCGCATTGAAGCCGGTGATGCCGCCAGTGGTGGTAAGAATTGTCCACGAGCGGCTGGTGTCCGAGAAGTTCGGGACATTTCCCGCCGCATTCGACGCAAGCAGCGAGATCAGATCGAGGCCATAACTGGTGCCGCCAAGCGTCAACGTTCCGGTGATGCCGATTTGGTCAAAATCCGTACCTGCCGTTGTGCCAGTGAAGTTGTTGGTTTCCCATTGGTAGGTGAAGCCGCTCCAGCTTTGGTTGGCGTTATACACTTGGATACCAGGGCTGTTGCCGGGGGCGAGAACGTCGGCGATGGTATCCAAGTTCACTGCCACCCCAATCGTGCCCGTACCTGTAATGGTGCCGCCATTGTTGGTGAGCGCTCCGCCGGTATAGGCCACAGATGAGTTGTAGCGGAAAGTCGAACCGGAAGCCACCGTCACGCCACCGGTGGTATTGATGCTACCTGATCCAGAAATCTCCAAGGTGCCTTGGTTGACTGCGGTCGTGCCGGTGTAGGTGTTGGATCCGGAGAGAGTCTGGGTCGCGCTGCCGGTTTTAACGATAGCGACGCGCTTGCCGTTGGCGGTGTCGCCATCCTGAATCACACCGCTGAAGTCGGTGTTCGTGCCTCTGGCCCCGATGGTGTAGGTCAGCCAGATGTTGTTACCTCCAGACCCGCCCATCGAAACGGTGCCGGAACCACTCAAGGCACCAAGAGCGACATTGCCGCCGTTGCGGGTAGAGAGCGATCCGTTGACCTCGAACAGCGTATTGTCACCACCGTTGTTCAGGCTGGTTGACCGGAACGCCAAACTCTGGGCGCTGGAGATCGAGACCGTTCCAAGGAAGTTCTGAAACTGCTTGCCTCCCGAATTCATGTTTACAACCGTGCCGCCCGCGTTCGAGATGGTTACCGTCTGGTTCGCACTGCCGGTGATGGCACTGTTGATGCCGCCGCTCGCGTTGTTATTGGTCAGGGTGACGTTTGCATTGGTGCCGGAAATGGTGATCGCGTTGCCGACCGCATTGCCGCCCACTCCCGACAAGGCTGCGATCGTCGTGCCGTTTACGGCGGTGATCGTTCCGGTACCCGCCGCCCGGTATTCCCCAAGTGCCAGCGTACCGCCATTCAACTGAGTGCCGCCAGCATAGGTATTGGCCACAGAGAGAGTCAGCGTTCCCACGCCGCTCTTGGTGAGCGCAAGATTGTTTTCATTCGTGCCTGCACCGCCGAGGGTGCCGCCGAAGGTGTTGGTGCCGGCGATGTCCAGTGCGAGCGTGGAGTTCGAGGCATTGCCGCCGACGACCGAACCGCCGGAGCCGGTGGTGGTCAGGCCGCTGAGCGTCTGGTCAGCCACCGTGGTGCCGCCGAGGACCAGCTTGCCGGAAGTCCCGGTGTCGCCGAGGACCACGGAACCGGTGCTGAGCAGGCGGTTGGTGCCGCCGTCAAGATTCAGGGTTCCGTTTTTGACGTTGGTTCCGCCGTTGTAGGTGTTTGCGCCGGAGAGAGTCACCGTGCCAGAGGTCGTCTTGGTCAAGGTGCCGGCACCGGCGAGAATCGCGCTCACCGAGCCGCTCTCGACGGCATAGCTGGAACCGGTCAAAGCGGAAGTGCCGCTGCCGGTGATGCTGCCGCCATTCTTCAAGCTCACCGCCGCAACGGTGTCATCATGGTTTGCTCCAAGATCAAAGACGGCCGATGCCCCATCTACCGTCAGCGCACTCGAATCCGCAATGAGGCCGGTAGAGCCTTCCGCCAGCGTTCCGGCGCTGACCAAGGTTGCTCCGGTATAGCTGTTGGCCCCCGAGAGGGTTACCGTGCCACCCGTAGTCTTGTTCAGGCCGATGCTTCCGCCCAGGATGGCGCTGATGCTGCCCGACTGCACGTCGAAGGCGCTGCCGGTGCCGGTCAGGACAGCCGAAGTGCCGGTGATCGAGCCGCTGGTGAGGCTGACGTTGCCAAAACTTTGGTTCTGGCTTCCCAAGGCCAGCACGCCGCCACTCACCGCGAGGGTCGCTCCACTGATGGCAGTGTCGAGCTGCAGGGTGCCGGCTCCGGATTTGCTGAGGCTGGTGGCGGTAACCGCGCCGCCAGTCAAGGTGGCGGTGCCGGTGGCGTTGTTCGCCACCAGGGTGCCGGCGGCGACGCCACCGCCATCGACAGCGATTGCATCGCCCGTGCTGATGGTGATGTTGTCACCTGCAAAGAAAGCGATGTTCGCCCCGACTCCGTCCTTCTGCCAGTTGGCGTCGGTCGTGTTCCAGTTGGCGTTGCCGCCGTTCCAGCTGAGATTGAAGGCCCCGCCGGAGACGTCGAGTTGCAGCGCCGTGGCGGTGGAATTGAAGGCATACGTGGTGCGTCCAAGCGTGCTGCTGGTTCCCAAGGCGATGGTCAGACCGTTCACCGCGGTGCCGGTGAGTGAAATGCCACTGGCCGTCATACTGGTGCCGGTCAGCAGGTTGTAGGTATTGATGGATGCCGCCGCGCCGCCGATGGACAGGAGATTGCCCGATCCGGAGATATTGACCGCGCCGGAGGAAGCGATCGTGTTGGCGGCTCCCCCGAGAACGACATTCGCGCCGCCGGTGAGGGTAAAGGCACCGACGCTGAGACTGCCACTGGAAAGAGTGGCACCGCTGGCGATGCCGACCGAGCCGCTGCCGAGCGCACTGGAGTTGTTCGCGATCAGGGTGCCGTTGGTGATGGTGGTTCCGCCGGTATGGGAATTCGTGCCGGAGAGAATGAGAGTGCTGGCACCATCCTTGGTCAGAGCCAGTGTGCCTGCCGCGCCGTCCTGAAGGACACCGGCATAGGTGCTGGAGCCCGCGGTGTTGCTGACGGTCAGCGTCGCAGCACCCGCGAGGCCGTTTTCAACAATCGGCGTTCCCACCGTGGCATTGCTATTCAGTTTGGCAACCGTCGCATTGGTCCCGTTGAGGGCGAGCTTCCCGGTGCTGCTGGCACCGAAGGCGACGCCAGCCGATGCCGCGGAACCGAGAGCGGTGGCATTGCCAAGCTTGAGGGTGCCTGAGTTGATTGAAAAGGTGCCTGCGTAGTCGCTCGCCTGGCCCAACAACACCGTGCCGGAACCGCCGATTTGGATTACCGTGTCCGCCGCGCCACCGGTAAGGTCGTTCGCACCATTACCCACGGTGAACACATCCAAGGATCCGACAGCCGCGAGATTACTACTCACGCCGGCTCCGTTGGCGAGTTTGATGATCGAGGAAGTCTGGTTGTTGCCCTTGGAGCGGATCGTGCCGCCACTGCTGAGCTGGAGCGTCAGGTTGTTGCTGAGGTTGATGCTGCCATTGGCACTGCTATCATTCAACTCGAGCGTGCCGCCGTTGTTGATGTAGTTGTTGATGGAGCCGGTCGTACTGCCGAGCGCATTGTTGTTTTCCGCTACCAAAACGCCTTGATTGATCTGGATGCCGGCTGTGGCACTCGCGGACGTTACCGAGCTTCCTGAAAAAGTATTATTCCCGGAGAGAATCCACGTGCCGGCACCCTGCTTGGTCAGCACGGCGACCACTTGGCCAAAGGAGGGATTTGAAAGATTACCACTGATGATGTTATTCCCTGTATTGCTGCCTCCAAGAAAAAGCCTGGAGGGACGACTGGCACTGATGTTCGCCGTGATGTTGCCAGTCAGACTCAGCGTCGCTGAGGTGGTCGAGGAGTCGTTGGTGAAGTAATACGGGGTGTTGTTGCTACTGGTATAACCGCCAATCGTAATGGGGGCGGCAATAATCTGCGCGGCGGTCACCGAACTTGTCATCTTGATGCCGTTGGTTCCGGTACTTGTGTTACCCAACCCCAAGGTGAAGGTGCCACCAGTGGCTCCGATTTGATAAGAACCCACGCTGGCACCATCGAAAACAATGCCTCCGACCTTCCAACTCGAAGCCAAGGTAATCGGATTGCCCGTCCCGCCGATTCCGCCGAAGAGGGCGGAATTAAAGGTCGCGATGT
>JBEDKU010000289.1:0-8316 GCA_041172045.1 Verrucomicrobiota bacterium
GACGGAGCCACCGCCGCCGATGAGTTCTTCTTCGCCGCGCAGAACGCCCGACTCGTCAAAAACGCGGAGCAATACTATCAGAAGATGTTCCGCTCCGACGTCTCCTCCTGGAACCAGCGCGACGAGCACATGATGGAGACGCTGATCGAACTCGTCGCCCATCTCCAGTCCCGTCAAGGCTCGTCCAAGGTGGTCGTGTGGGCGCACAACTCGCATCTCGGCGACGCCCGCGCCACGGACATGGGAAAGCGGCGCGGTGAGCTGAACATCGGCCAACTGGTGCGCCAGGCGTTTCCCTATCAATGCCGGCTGATCGGCTTCACCACCTACATCGGCACCGTCACGGCCGCAGACGGATGGCATCTCCCCGCCGAGCGGAAACAGGTGCGCCCGGGCATGGAAGGCAGCTACGAACACCTGTTCCACCAGGTGGGGATTCCCAGCTTCTGGCTTGACCTGACCAGGGAGAATCCGGCCGTGGAAGCACTGATGGAGCCTCGCCTGGAACGCGCGATCGGCGTGGTCTATCGTCCCGATACCGAGCGTCAGAGCCACTACTTCGAAGCCAATCTAGCGAAGCAGTTCGACGCCGTCCTCCACTTCGACGTCACCCGCGCGGTCGAGCCGTTGGAAAGATCCCTGGAGTGGGATCACGAGGAAGCTCCGGAGACCTATCCCGTAGGACTGTAAACACAAACCAACACATCATTATGAAAACCATCGTCGCCGCGGTTGATTTCTCCCCTGGCACCCCGCTCGTGGTGGATATGGCCGTTAGCCTGGCGAACGCCTTCGGTGCGGACCTCCACTTGTTCCACTCCATCGCGCCGGATCCAGGCTTCGTCACCTATGGGTTTACCGCCGCCGAACTACCGCCGGTGAGCGCGCTGCGCGAGGAAGTCCGGACCCGGTCCAATCAGAAAATGGAAGAGCTGCTCGCCCGGGCCCGTGCGGGCCTCCCTCACGCCAACTCCCACATCACCGAAGGTCGTCCGCTCACCGAGTTGCAAAATTACGTGAAACACTGTGGCGGCGACTTCGTTGTGCTCGGCTCTCATGGACACGGCGTGCTCGGCGGCCTGCTCCTCGGTAGTGTCGCGGAAGGCATGGTCCGCAAGGCCATGGTGCCCACGCTGGTCGTCCCCGTTGCCCGTGAATAGCCACCACCCCCTCACCACCATGCATGCCCAATCCTATATCAAATGGTTCGGAGAAACCACCATCGCGGATATTCCCCAGGTCGGCGGCAAGAACGCGTCACTCGGTGAGATGGTCCGCGAGCTGGGTGGCATGGGGGTAAAAGTTCCCGATGGATTCTCCATCACCGCCGGCGGCTACCGCCATTTCATCCGGGAAGCGGAGCTCGATCCGGTCATTCGCGCCGCGCTCGCCGGTCTCGACACCCGGAACGCCGCCCAACTCGCCGACCGTGGAAAAACCATCCGCCGGGCGATCATTCACGCCTCGCTGCCCGGCGACCTGCAGAAACAAATCACCGCCGCCTATCAGCAATTGCAGGGCGCGCGGAACGAGCCTCCCGCCGTGGCCGTCCGCTCCTCCGCCACCGCCGAAGACCTGCCGGACGCGAGTTTCGCCGGCCAGCAGGAAACCTATCTGAATGTCAGTGGCATCGCCGCTCTGCTGGAAGCCTGCAAGCGCTGCTTTGCCTCGCTCTTCACCGACCGCGCCATCAGCTACCGCGTGGACAAGGGCTTCGATCACTTTGGCGTCGCCCTGAGCGTCGGCGTCCAGCACATGGTCCGCTCGGACCTCGCCTGCTCGGGCGTGATGTTCACCATCGACACGGAAAGCGGCTTCCGCGACGCGGTGCTCGTCAGCGCCGCCTACGGACTCGGGGAAAACGTGGTCAAAGGCTTCGTCACCCCGGACGAATACTGCGTTTTCAAGCCCACCCTCAAGCACGGCTTCCGCCCCATTCTCAAGAAGAACCTTGGCAGCAAGGAAATCAAGATGATCTATCAGGCGGGCGCGGGGCAGACCGTCGGAAACGTCCCGGTTTCCGCCGAGGACCGGGCGCGCTTCGCCCTCACGGACGACGAGGTGCTGCAGCTCGCACGCTGGGCCTGCGTCGTCGAGGACCACTATTCCACCAAGCGTGGCATGCCCACGCCCATGGATCTCGAATGGGCCAAAGACGGCGTGACTGGAGAACTTTTCATCGTCCAGGCGCGCCCCGAAACCGTGCAGTCGCGCAAGGATCTCGACGTGTTTGAAACCTATCACCTCACACGGCGCGGTAGGGTGCTTGCCACCGGTCAGAGCGTGGGCGCTAAAATCGCCGCCGGGCGCGTGCATGTGATTCAAAGCCCGGATCTGATCGGCGCTTTCCAACAGGGCGAAATCCTCGTCACCGACCGCACCGATCCCGACTGGCAGCCCATCATGAGCAAGGCCGCCGCCATCGTCACCCGCCGGGGCGGCAGGACTTGCCATGCCGCCATCGTCAGTCGCGAACTCGGTGTGCCCGCCATCGTCGGCGTCGAGCGGGACGTGGACGCGCTCGCCGACGGCCGGATGGTCACCGTGAGTTGCGCGGAAGGCGACGCCGGCTTCGTCTATGACGGCGAACTTCCTTTCGAAATCAAACAAACCAACCTCAAGGACCTTTCCCGACCCGCCACCCGGGTGATGCTCACCCTCGCGAATCCTGACGAGGCGTTCGGCCTGAGTTTCCTGCCCAATGACGGTGTCGGCCTCGCCAGGATGGAGTTCATCGTCAGCAACCACATCAAGATCCATCCTCTCGCGTTGGTAAATTTCGACACCCTCGCCGACTTGGACGCCAAGGAAAGAATCGCTCAACTCACCAACGGCTATACTGACAAGCCCGCGTATTTCGTGGACCGCCTCGCGCAAGGCGCCGGAATGCTCGCCGCCGCTTTTTATCCGAAGGAAGTCATTCTCCGGCTCAGCGATTTCAAGACCAACGAATACGCCAACCTCATCGGCGGCAAGGCCTACGAGCCGCTTGAGGAAAACCCGATGCTCGGCTTCCGCGGGGCGAGCCGCTACTACCATCCGCGCTATCAGGCGGGCTTCGCCCTCGAATGTCGCGCCGTGAAGATCGTGCGCGACGAGATGGGGCTCACCAACCTCAAGATCATGATTCCCTTCTGCCGCACCGTCGAGGAGGGCGTTCAAGTCCAAAAGGAACTGGCCAAAAACGGCCTTAAACGCGGCGAAAACGGCCTCGAAATCTACGTCATGTGTGAGGTCCCCAGCAATGTCATTCTCGCCAACGAGTTTTGCGAGATTTTCGATGGCTTCAGCATCGGCTCCAACGACCTCACCCAACTCATCCTCGGCGTGGACCGTGACAGCGAGATCGTCGCCCCCATTTTTAACGAGCAGAACCCCGCCGTAAAATCCATGATCGCGCAAGTCATCGCCGTCTGCCGGAAAAAGGGCCGCAAGATTGGCATCTGCGGCCAGGCCCCGAGCGACTACCCGGAATTCGCACGCTTTTTGGTGGAGCAGGGGATCGACAGCATTTCCCTCAATCCCGACACGGTCCTCAAAACCACCCTCGCCATCATCGAGAAGGAACGCGCTCTGGCATCACAAACCAAACGACCCATGAAAGTCGCCACACCATGAAAAATCAAACACTCGCCACCTCCGCCCTGATGCTCATGCTCGGCTGCCTCCCGCTCCTGGCGCAACCGCCGAAATGTGAGATGTGCGAAATGATGAAGGAAAAAGCCGCGATGAACCGCCAGCGGGAACAACAGGTCGCGGAACTCGACAAACTCGTCATCGCGATGAACGGCTCGCTTGGCAGCCAGAAAATCGAGGCGATGGCCGCCGTCGTGACGCGTCTGGTCGAGTTATACAAATTGTCGCCTCGGCCGAAGCCACCTGCGCCACCGCCGGCGCAACCGCCGCCAAAAGTGGAACCACCGAAGGAAGAGTCTCACCCACATTGAGAACTCGCGCCGTAGAACTGGAGAATCCAAAATGATCACCTACCCACCGCCGGAATCCCTTCGAAGCGCGCCGAATCTCTCCAATTACGAAACGACGCGCCGGGAGTTCTCGTGGGACGACGTCCGCAACCAGATGCAAGGCCTGCCGGAAGACACCGGCCTCAACATCGCCCACGAAGCGGTGGATAGCCACGCCGCCGGACCGCTCGCCCTTCATACCGCGATTCGCTGGCTTGGGAAGGACGGATCGGTTCTCGATATAACCTATTGTGAACTCGCCCGTGAGACGGCGCGCTTCGCCAATGTCCTCCGCCGCCTCGGCGTGAAAAAAGGCGAGCGTGTCTTCTCGCTGATGGGCCGCATTCCCGAGCTCTATGTGACCGCACTCGGCACGTTGAAAAACGCGGCGGTCTTTTGCCCGCTGTTCTCCCAGTTCGGTCCCGAGCCGGTCTGTCAGCGGCTTCTCCGCGGCGATTCCAAGGTGCTGGTGACCACCTCGGAACTCTACGAAAAGAAGGTCGCCGCCTCGCGCGCGAGCCTGTCTTCCTTGCAATTCGTTCTGCTAGTGGATGTCACCCGCGATCAGGACGAGCACACGCTCTCGCTGCCGCGGCTGATGTCGGAGGCCTCCAGTAGATTCATCATCCCGGAGACCGATCCCGAAGACATGGCGCTGCTGCACTTCACCAGCGGCACCACCGGCATGCCCAAGGGCGCGGTGCATGTCCATCAGGCCGTGCTCACCCATTACATCACCGGTAGGTATGTGCTCGATCTCCATCCCAACGACATCTTCTGGTGTACTGCGGATCCCGGCTGGGTCACCGGCACCTCGTATGGCATCATCGCCCCGCTTCTGCTAGGCGTCACCAATCTCGTGGACGAGGCCGACTTCGACGCCGCCCGTTGGTATTCCATTCTCCAGGATCACAAAGTCACCGTCTGGTACACCGCTCCGACCGCCATCCGGCGGTTGATGCGCATTCCGGGCGAACCTCGCAACCAATACGACCTCGGCGCGCTACGCTTGATTCACAGCGTCGGCGAGCCGCTCAATCCCGAGGCCGTCGTCTGGGGTGAAAGCGCGCTTGGCCTGCCCATCCTCGACAACTGGTGGCAGACGGAAACCGGCGGCATCATGATCGCCAACTACGCCTCCATGGCCATCCGCCCCGGCTCCATGGGCAAGCCGCTGCCCGGCATCGAGGCCGCCATCGTCCGCCGCGTGGATGATGGCGTGGAAGTTGTCACCGATCCCGATGTCGAGGGCGAGCTGGTGCTCAAACCCGGCTGGCCTTCCATGTTCCGCGGCTATCTGCATGACGAGGCACGCTACGCGAAATGTTTCTTGAGCGGTTGGTATCTCACCGGGGATCTGGCGAAGCGCGACGCCGACGGCTACTACTGGTTCGTCGGGCGGGCTGATGACATCATCAAGACGTCCGGTCACATGGTCGGTCCCTTCGAGGTGGAAAGCGCGCTGATGGAGCACCCTGCTGTCGCAGAAGCCGGCGTGATTGGCAAGCCGGACCCGCTCATCGGCGAGCTGGTGAAAGCCTTCGTCACGCTCAAGGATGGCCATGCTGCCAGCGAGGAACTGCGCCTCGAACTCATTGGCTTCGCCCGCAAACGCCTCGGACCGGCGGTCGCGCCCAAGGAGCTGTCCTTTGTCTTAAACCTGCCGAAAACCCGCAGCGGAAAAATCATGCGCCGCCTGCTCAAGGCCCGTGAACTCGGACTGCCGGAAGGTGATCTATCCACACTTGAAATCGACTGATGAAAGCCAAACTACCCGACCACAACCATGCGCGCCGCCTGCTCTGGCAGATGGTGTGCATCCGGCGCTTCGAGGAAAAATGCGTCGAACTTTACAGCGCCTCGAAGATCCGGGGATTCATGCATCTTTACAATGGCGAGGAGGCCGTGGCCACCGGGGTTATCGGGCACCTGCTGGAAGAGGATGCCGTGGTTGCCACCTACCGCGAGCATGGCCAGGCGCTTGCCCGCGGCATCTCTGCTGGCGCGATCCTCGCGGAAATGTACGGAAAGCTCGAAGGCTGCGCCCATGGCCGCGGCGGCTCGATGCATTTGTTCGATGCCAAGACACGCTTCTACGGCGGCAACGCCATCGTCGGCGGCGGCATCCCGCTTGCCGTCGGCCTGGCGCTGGCGGACAAAATGCAAAATCGCAAACAAGTGACCGTGTGTTTCTTCGGGGAAGGCGCCGTGGCGGAAGGTGAGTTCCACGAGGCGCTCAACCTCGCCGCGCTGTGGCAGCTTCCGGTGTTGTTCCTCTGCGAGAACAATCTTTACGCGATGGGCACCGCCCTGCGCTTTACCGAGTCCGTGACCGAGATCGCCCGCAAGGGCGACAGCTACGATGTCGCCAACGCGGCCGTCGATGGCATGGACGTGCTCGCTGTGAGCGCCGCCGCGGCCCGCGCCGTGGCGAAGGTGCGCGAAGGACTGCCCTACCTCTTGGAATGCCGGACCTATCGGTTCCGCCCGCACTCGATGTTTGACGCGGAGTTGTACCGCTCCAAGGACGAGGTCGCCGAGTGGAAGAAGCGCGATCCCATCCCGCTGTTTTTTGGAAAAATGAAAGCGGCCGGCGTGCTCGGTGACGTGGATTACGACGCCATCGAAGCGGAAGTGGCGCGGGAGATCGAGGCCGCTGTGAAGTTCGCCGAGGCCGGCACCCTGGAACCGGTTCACGATCTAACTCGCTTTGTTTATTCGGAGGTGGACTCGTCATGAACCCGACCCGTCAATCCCGGAGAATCACGTTCCGCGAAGCGGTGCGCGAGGGGATTCGTGAGGCCATGCACAAGGACCCGCGGGTGTTTCTGATGGGCGAGGATGTCGGGCGCTACGGCGGTTGTTTTGCGGTGACCCGCGGCCTGCTGGAGGAGTTCGGGCCGGAGCGCATTCGCGATACGCCGCTGTCCGAGTCCATCTTCGTCGGTGCCGGGATCGGAGCCGCGCTGGGTGGCATGCGGCCCATCGTCGAGATCATGACCTGCAACTTCAGTCTGCTCGCGCTCGACCAGATCATGAACACCGCCGCCACGTTGCTGCACATGTCGGGCGGACAATTCAATGTGCCGCTCGTCATCCGCATCGCCACCGGCGGTGGGAAACAACTCGCCGCGCAGCATTCCCACAGTCTGGAGGGATGGTATGCCCATATCCCCGGCATCAAGGTGGTCACACCCGCCACCATCGCGGACGGCTATGGCATGCTTGCCACCGCCCTGGCAGATCCAGACCCGGTGCTGATTTTTGAAAACCAGACGCTCTACAACATGGAGGGCGAGTTGCCGGAGAACGCCGGTCCCACCGATCTTTCAAAAGCCCGCATCCACCGCGACGGCAAGGATGTTTCCATCCTCACCTATGGGGCGAGCCTGCCCAAATCACTGGAGGCCGCCGTAAATCTAGCAAAGGATGGCATCGACGTCGAGGTCGTTGACCTGCGTGTCCTGCGGCCTCTGGACGACGCCACCATCATGGCCAGCGTCGCCAAGACCCACCGCGCGCTCATCGTCGATGAAGGATGGCGCAGCGGTGGCATCTCCGCGGAGATCAGTGCGCGCACCACCGAGCAGGCGTTTTACGAGCTCGACGCGCCTGTCGCACGGCTTTGCAGCGCGGAAGTTCCCATCCCTTACGCGCACCACCTAGAGCAAGCCGCGCTGCCCCAGATTGAAACCATCGCCGCGGCGGCGCGAAACCTTTTCCACCACCATGTCTGACTTCGTCATGCCCAGCCTCGGTGCGGATATGGAATCCGCGACCGTCATGAAATGGCTCGTCAAGCCCGGCGACTCCGTGAAGCGCGGTGACGTCATCGCCGAAGTCGAGACCGACAAGGGCCTCATCGAAATCGAATGTTTCGAGTCCGGCGTCGTGGAAAGGCTGGTCGCGGAAATCGGCCGGAAAATTCCAGTCGGCGGCGTGATCGCCGTCATCGGAACGGAAGTCGCGCCCGCGCCGCATGTCTCGCCGCTCGCCCGCAAGGTCGCCGCCGAACTCGGCGTCGATCTCACCAAGCTAACCGGCACCGGTCCCGGCGGAATTATCAGCCGCGAGGATGTTGAGCACGCCGTCAAGCCGCTTGCCAGACCGCGTATCTCTCCCCGCGCCCGCAAGCTCGCTGCGGAAAAGAAGGTGGATCTCGCAAAGGCTCAAGGCGCTGGACCGGAGGGAGCCATCGAAGGAGTCGACATCGCGCATGTCGCTCCGGAAAAGGGTTCCGACGGCATGCGCCGTGCCATCGCCGCCGCCATGGCCAAGTCGAACCGGGAGATTCCCCATTACTATCTGCAGACCCGCATCGACATGAGCCGCTCGTTGGCATGGTTGGAGG
>JBEDKU010000290.1:0-13481 GCA_041172045.1 Verrucomicrobiota bacterium
CCACGACGATGATCGGCTCGGTGAGGCAGGATGGCTCTACCGCCTGCATGACTGTGGAGGGAGCGGTCAACCCGGAGGCGTTCCGCTGTTACGTGCGGGAGTTAGGGTGAGATTCCCGCCAGCCGATTCGCCGGATCTCAATCCCATCGAACTGATGCGGAGCAAGGCGAAGGCTCTTCTGCGCAAGGCAGAAGTCCGCACCAACGAAGCCCTTCTCTTGGCGCTTGGAGACGCGCTCTCACAGGAAACCCAAAAAGACGCCACCCATTGGTTTAATCATTGCGGCTACAGTTTTATTGAAAACGCTCTAGCGGCATGACCCGGAGCGGCACCATGGTCGCGACGATCGCCGCGGGCGTCGCCCTTGATGAGACCGCCAACGGCAACGCTGTTTCCACCAGCATCGACAACGCGGTTTCCTACAGCAGTGCGAAGCCGCGGCACGATCAGCGCGGTGGCGGGTGGCGGCGGGCGCCCTGCGGGTTGGAATTTGAACCGCCGCAAATGTTCGGACGATGCACGGAAAAACCGACAGCTTCAATGGCTGCCGAGGCTCGGCAATTCCCCGCCGGCCATCGAAACGGATTCAGGCCACGAGGCCTTTCACCAAGTGACCATGCACGTCGGTGAGCCGGAAATTGCGGCCTTGATAGCGGAACGTGAGCTTCTCGTGATCGAGGCCCAATTGATGCAGAAGAGTTGCTTGGAAATCGTGAACTCCCACCGGGTCCTTGGTGATTCCATAACAGAAATCATCCGTCTGGCCATAAGCGTGGCCGGGTTTGAAGCCACCACCCGCCGCCCACATGGTGTAACACGCGCCGAAGTGATCGCGTCCGTGGTTGGGTTTGGTCACGTCGCCCTGCACGAAGACGGTCCGTCCGAACTCGCTGGCCCAGATGACCACGGTATCTTCCAACAGTCCCCGCTGTTTCAGATCCTTCACCAGGCCGGCGGAGGGTTGATCGGTATCCATGCATTGTTTTTCCAACTGGGTCGGAAGGTTGGTGTGCTGATCCCAACCCGAGTGCATGAGCTGGACGAAGCGGGTGCCGCGTTCGATCAGGCGGCGGGCCAACAGGCAATTCCGGGCATAGGAACCGTTGCGGTGCACATCCGGGCCATAGAGATCGAGCACCGCTTTCGACTCACCCGAAATGTCTGTTAGCTCCGGCACGCTCGCCTGCATGCGGTAGGCCATTTCGTATTGGGTGATGCGGGTGTCGATTTCCGGATCCCCGAAATCATTGAGATGACGGTGGTTGAGCTCCGACAAATCATCAAGGAGCGAGCGCCGCAGGGAGCGGGACATGCCGTCCGGATTGGTCAGATAAAGCACCGGGTCGCCCTCGCCGCGGAAACGCACGCCTTGGTGTTTTGAGGGGATGAAGCCGCTGCCCCAGTAGTGATCGAAGAACAACTGCCCGCAGGTTTTTTCGCGGTCGGAGGACGTCATGACCACGAAGGCGGGGAGCTCGTTGGTCAGGCTGCCGAGTCCATAGCTCGCCCAGGCGCCGAGGCTCGGCCTGCCGGGAATCTGGCCTCCTGTTAGCATGAAGGTAACACCCGGCGCATGATTGACCGCCTCGGTGTGCATCGAGTGGATGAAGCAAACATCATCCGCGATGCCGCCGATGTGCGGGATGAACTCCGACAACCAGCGGCCGCTGTTGCCGTATTGACGGAACGGCTTGAGCGCGGGCAGGATCGGGAATCCCTTCTGGCCCGCCGTCATGGTGGAAAGACGGGTGTTTTTTCTAATCGATTCCGGGAGTTCCTGGAGCCGGAGTTTTTCGAGATTCGGCTTGTAGTCGAAAAGATCCACCTGCGAAGGCGCGCCGCCCTGCCAGAGGAGAATCACACGTTTCGCCTTGGGGGCGAAGTTGCTAAACTGGGAGGGAATGGCATTGGCCGCCAGCCCGTCCTCACCCAGCAGGTTGGCGAGCACCGCCGCACCGATCCCTCCCGCGCTGCGGCCGAAGAACTGACGGCGGGTGAGATGTCTTTGATGTTGGAGAAGCGGGTCCATGAAAGTGCTGTTAAATATTATTCACGCGTCAGCGCTTCGTCCAGATTGAGGATCGAAAGGCAAACGGCGGAAAGAGCGGCGACATAGGCTGGCTCTCCCGCCAGATCGCGAGCGCCCTCGCCATGGGCGAGATAGCGGGACGCTGCCTGCGGATCGGCCTGAAACTCGCGGTGCGCCTTGTCAAAACTACGGCGCAGGATTTCCAGTTCATGCCCGTCCGGCTGTCGCGAGCAGACCCTCAGCCACGCGCGGCTGAGTTGCGCCCGGGTGTCGCCGGTGGTGGTTTCCCGGATGACGTTGGCGGCAAGTGCACGAGCCGCCTCGTTCCAAGTGATGTCGTTGAGAGTGATCAGTGCATGAATGGGCGTGTTGGTGAGCGAGGGTTTGACCGAGCAGATCGTGCGCGACGAGGCGTCAAACATGTTGCCCGGGGCAACGGTGCGCCGCCAGAAAGTGTAAAGACTTCGCCGGTAAAGGTCGGCCCCCTTTGATTCTGGATAGGTGAAGTCACGCTCCTTGGTGATCGAGAGCCCGTCCCAGATGCCGGGTGGCTGATAGGGATAAACCGGCTTTCCTCCCATCTCGCGGTTGAGCAACCCACTGCTTGCCAAGGCGAGGTCGCGGAGCACGGGCGAGGACAAGCGGAAGCGCGGCGCGCGCGAAATCAGCTTGTTGCCAGGATCGAGTTCCAATGACTCGGCCCGGAACTTCGAGGATTGGCGGTAAGCGGCGCTGGTCACGATCAGCCGGTGAATGTGCTTCACGTCCCATTGTTTGTCGCGGAACTCGGCCGCCAGCCAATCCAACAGATCGGGGTGGCTTGCGGCGTCCGCTTGCACGCCCAGATTTTCCGATGTCTTGATGAGACCGCTGCCGAAAAACAACTGCCAGTAACGATTTACCTGCACGCGGGCGGTGAGCGGATTTTCCGCACTTATCAGCCACTTGGCAAGGCCGAGGCGATCGTTAGATAGTTCCGGTTTCATCGGAGGCAGGCATTCAGGCGTGCCAGCCTCGACCTCATCCCCGAGGGCCGTGTATACTCCCCGCAGGTGGATATGGGTTTTTCTCGGTTTGGCATCCGACATCACCATCACCTTGGGCAGGATGTCGCGGAGGGCGGCCAAGGCGGAATCCGCCGTTTCCTTCGTCTTTCGCGCGGCCTCGGCCGCGGGATGCGATGATGATTTGATGAAATAATCCACCATCGCCTTCTGCTCCCTCGCCGTTCGTTTTGTGGCGGGTTTCGCGAGGATCCCGGCGAGCGCGCCGGGGAGTTGCTGGCGGGCCACGGGGTCCGGCGCGGAACTGAAGGATATCCGGAATCGTCCTAGCAGATGACGCGCATGGGACGAGCGGAACTCCAGAACCAATCGCACCTTCTGCCCGGCCGGAATCGGTACCGCCGGCTGCGCCACGATGAAGTGTGGGGTGGTCACGTCCGGGTGGAAGGCCCATGCTTTCGTCGGGTCGTCATCGAGGACGCCTTCCGCGCTGAAACCAATCTGCGCGTAGTCGGCCGTGGCCTTGGCAAGTGACACCTCACTTCCATTTGCCGACACCCTCACGCGGGTGAGCACGGCGTTCCCGCTATCGGCTAGACCCGCGCCGCCCTTCGGCAGGCGTGCGTCGGGGATCGTATCAATACGGATGCCGGTGACCGCTGCCGCTTGGGCCGCGAACTCGAGGTGATACTCTGCTTGATCCGGCGCACCGCCGCTGGCGAAGACGGAATTGTCCGCAATGACATCGAGGGTGATTTCCCCTTTTCCTGATGCCGAAGCCGGACTTAGGGCGGTCCATTCGACGTTCGCCCCTTGCGCCAACGAGTCTTCCCAATCAGCGAGTGCGGCGAGCACTGCGGGCGGGGTTTTCGCCGCTGCGGCGGCTTGCTTTTCCAGTTTTGCCAATCGGTTCATCTGCTCGGGCGATCCCGCATGGATCCATGGGTCCGCGATCCGGTATTGCTTTCCGCCGGGAGGCATGCCGGTTTCGGGCACCTGGTTGAAAAACGCCATCATTCGATAGAAATCGCGCTGGGGGATCGGATCATACTTGTGATCGTGGCACTGCGCGCAGGCCATGGTGAGACCGAGCCATGTAGTGGCGGTGACATCCACGCGGTCCACCAGGATGACGTTGCGCTGCTCTTCTGGAATCGCGCCTCCTTCACCGTTCAGGAGATGATTGCGGTTGAAAGCGGACGCGATTTTCTGATCAAGGGAGGGATTGGGTAAGAGGTCACCGGCGAGTTGTTCCACGGTGAACTGGTCGAAGGGCATGTTGTTGTTAAGGGCGCGCACCACCCAGTCCCGCCAGACGTATTGATGGGTATCGCCGTCCTGTTGGAAGCCATTGCTGTCGGCGTAGCGTGCCGCGTCCAGCCAGGGAAGAGCCATGCGTTCGCCATAGTGCGGACTCGCCAGCAAGCGATCCACGGCAGCTTCGTAAGCGCCGGCGGAGTTGTCCGAGAGGTAGGCCGACAGTTCCTCCGGCGTGGGAGGGAGACCGGTGAGATCGAGGCTCAGGCGCCGCAGCAGGGTGGATCCTGGTGCTTCCGGCGAAGGTTGGAGCTGATGTTTGGCGAGCGAATCAAGGATGAACGCATCGACTGGATTCCTCACCCACGATGGGGGGGAGGGCCCCGGCACGGCGGGCCGGACCAAAGGATCAAATGCCCAGTGACTGCGGTATTGCGCGCCCTGTTCGATCCACTTCCGCAGGATCCCGACCGCGGTGGGATGTATCGTTTTCTTTGATTCCGGCGGAGGCATGATTTCCTCCGGATCGTGGGTGATCATCCGTGTGATCAGGCGGCTGGCAGCGGGATTTCCCGGCACGATGGCGATTTCACCCGATTCCGCCGGCCGCAGCGCCTCCTCCCGCCGGTCCAGGCGAAGCCCGCCTTTCCGGGTGCCCGGGTCCGGACCATGGCAATTGAAGCAGTTTTCGGAAAGCAAAGGCAGCACCTGACTGCGGTAGTCCACCGGCTCCGCGCGCGCGACCGGCGCCAGGCAAATGCCCGCGGCGAAGAATGCTTGCGTGATGCGATCCATGGGTTGGAATCCGATTGGGAAACAAATAGGTCACCTATACCTGACTCCGGATCCTGACCTTTCAAATCCAAAGCACGGAACGCACCCGCAAATTAGAAGACGACAGACAACAAAGGGGTAACTTTTCGGCGTCAGGATCCGGTTCATCCGCTGGTTCGACCGAGCCCGCTCCCCACACATGGACTTTGTGGGAAGAACTCTCCAAAACCGTGTTCGTAAAAGGCGGCGCGGCTGCGGGGAATGGAAAAAAGGCGCGCGAGAGTCAGCGGGCGAGGTCTTCGCGGTTGGGCCAACAGGCTCCCCACCACGTCCGGATTATACCGTGAGTCGTCATCGATTGGACAAATATTGAACTTCCCCGCGTGGTTTGTGGGCATTTCGATCAAACCGATATCAATGATTCTTCAAAGCGGAAAACCGTGAGACCCCACCATCCGTGCTCATCGCCGGCACCGATTGAAGATATAATTCAAATAAATTTTCAAGGCTGCCACGATGCCGAATGCCTTGCAGTGGAACGCAAGCTTGTGAAAACGGCTGTTTGCTGGGAGACGGGTTGAAAGATTTAAGACGAATTTCTCGAGAAGGCGCTTCTTCTCCGCTGAGAAGAAATCCTTGTTCCGTTCAAGTTCAGCCCGTATTTCTGACAAAATTATCTCACGAACCAGTTCCGGCTGCCGGTAATAAATGTTATATATTCCCGCCAGGGCGTCCATGCTCCATAGTTCGTCCCTCTCCACGAGGCTTTCGGTTTCAAACTCGTATTCCGGCAAAGAAAATAATTCGCAAAGCCAGTGAGCATCATCTCGGGAAGCCTCCCAGATCCGTTGGTTGAAATCCGGCGGCAGGGTGAATTTCGCACCCGGTATTTTCTGAATCAAATCCTGCTTATAACCCTCTCTCCCCGAATTCAATAAATTGTTCTCGAATTTCGGCACATTCCGGTTGATCGCGCTCATCAACACGACGGCCTCATAAGAGGCGGATTCATTGAATCTCTGACTTTTGCAAAGGTTGGCAGTCTGCTGGTCAAGCCCGATAATGTCGAGAAAAGCTCCCAAAGGACCATTTCTGTGGAGCAGCGAATCCTCATATTTCACAACCTGGATGGACTCCCTCGGGAATACCTTCAAAAAATTATCAACTCTCGTGGTGTAATGCGTTTTTGAAAACAGAGCATAATTGTCGATCTGATCTTCCAATGTCGCCCCCCCCTTGATGCTCTGCTGAATATGACTGCGCGCGTAGGTGATTGGATTTCTGCAAAACAAAATTATTTTAATTTCGACGCTTTGATCGGTTGCTTCAAGCAGATACCGCCGCAGATTTTCGATACCATTGACATCAAGCACGGAAATATCCTCGCCGGAGATAACCATTTTATCGCCGTGGAAGGCCTTCAATTGGTCGTCAAGCTGCTTTTTATACTCCTTGTGAAGACACTGGATCTTTTCAAGTGAAGTATAACCTTCTGAAATATTCACATGATAACTTTCAGGACTTGTGGTGAAAAGACTGAAAAACGGAATTGAATGATTGCTGAGAACATAGTCGTTCAGCTTGAAAAGCGGATAGATGTATCCATTGGAGGCGAGCAATTCCGCCGCCTGCTTCATGGATTTCTGAATCGAAGTGGTCCCTGTTTTGTGCCCTCCAATATGTAGAAATATGGTTTTGATCATTAATGTTGGAAAATGGCTTGTAGGCGACAGACGGTTTCGAACGCCTGGAACTGGATTGAGGAACGGGACTGGAATGAGCTGGAGTGTAGACTGAAATACATCACGAGGAAAGCCGCCGAAACCGACAAATGCAAAAGGGAAGGTGGATGCATTCGTCGCTGAAATCGACCCGCGCGAGGCTAGCTTTCGGGTCCGCTTTGCCAAGAATTCTTTTGGATCCGGTTTTCCAAGCGATGACGCGTTTTCAGCCGATAAAAGCTGGCCGATGATGTGGGAGCATCGACCGGTCGTTGAATGATTGGAACGAGCAGAGCCGCAAATGGGTTCCGGCCGATGGTGGTCGTTTTGTTATTGAGAACGCCTTGAGGCGGCGATCACCACGAGGGAGTGGAAATCTGAAAACACGAGCCTGTTGCGTTGGATGCCAACCTTCCAGCGTGATCGCGTCAGGCGATCGTATCCGCCGTGACGAGCGTATTGACGTGCCGCAAACGGTCCGCCACGCTGCGGACATGAACGCAGCGCCAGTCGTCGGAATCATCATGGGAAGCACGTCGGATTGGCCGACGATGGAGCACGCCGCACGCACTTTGCGTGACTTTGGGGTGGTGTGGGAGGCGGAGGTGGTGAGTGCGCACCGGACGCCGGACAAGCTCGTTTCCTACGCGACCGAGGCGCGGGGCCGGGGGCTGAAATGCATCATCGCCGGGGCTGGCGGGGCGGCGCATTTGCCCGGCATGACCGCCGCGATCACCGACATCCCGGTGCTTGGCGTGCCGGTGGAATCCAAGGCGCTGCAAGGCGTGGACTCGCTTCTTTCCATCGTGCAAATGCCCGCCGGCATTCCGACCGCGACGTTTGCGATCGGCAAGGCGGGTGCGACGAACGCCGCGCTTTTCGCTGTGGCCATGCTCGCGAACAACGACGCCGGACTCGCCGAAAAGCTCGCCGGGTTCCGCGAAAACCAGACCGCTGCCGTGAAATCGGCCGTGTTGCCTCCTCTCGATCCCATTGACTGATTACATGCCTTCTTCTCTTCCTATTCACCCGCCACACTGTGTTGTCGGCGTCATTGGTGGTGGCCAGCTTGGCCGGATGATCGCCCTCGCCGCCCGCCGGATGGGCGTGCGCACGGTGATCTGGACCGGCGGCCTCGAAGCCCCGGCCGTGGAGTGCGCCGACGAGGTCATCGACAAGCCGTTCGACGATGCGCTGGCGCTCAAGGACTTTTGCAGCCGCGTGACTGTGGCGACCGTGGAGTTTGAAAACATTCCCTGCGAGACGCTTGAGACGGTCGCCAAATGCACCGGGCTGTATCCGTCGCCATACGCCATCTGTATCTGCCAGAACCGCGAGCGGGAGAAAAATTTCCTGCGCGAAAACAACATCCCGCACACGTGGTTCGCCGTTATTTCCAGCGCCGCCGATCTCGCCGCCGCGATGAAGGAACTCAACGGCCCGGGCGTGCTCAAGACCGCCGATTTCGGTTACGACGGCAAGGGACAGGTCAAGCTCGAAGGTCACGAGGATCCGGAGAAAACATGGGCTGCATTCGAGGCTCCGCGTGCCGTGTTAGAAGCGTGGGTTCCTTTTGAAAAGGAGCTTTCCGTGATGGCCGCGCGGGGCGCGGACGGTGTCACCGTGACCTACGATCCAGCGGAAAACCGGCATCGCCACCACATTCTCGATGTCTCCATCATCCCGGCCCGCGTCTCGCCGGCGGTGGCCTTGGAGGCGGCTGCGATTGCCCGTCGGGTGGCCGAGGCCCTCGACTATCGCGGGATTCTAGGCGTCGAGTTTTTCCTGAAATCCGACGGCTCGCTGCTCGTGAATGAGATCGCTCCCCGCCCTCATAACTCCGGCCACCACACGCTCGACGCCTGCGTCACCTCGCAGTTCGCGCAGCAACTTCGCGCGGTGATCGGTTTACCGTTAGGCTCCACCCGTCTGCTCACGCCGGTGGTAATGCTGAATTTGCTAGGCGACATGTGGGAGGACGAAATGACTCCGCCCGACTGGTTGCCGCTTTTCGAGGACGGCGAGGCGCACCTTCATCTTTATGGAAAGCGTCACGCCCGCGGCCGCCGGAAAATGGGTCACGCCAATTTTATCGGAGCCACCACCGAGGCCGCCCTCGACCGCGCCGAGGCCATGAAGAAGCTCTGGTTACACTGATCCTCTTCACGGAGCGGGGATCTTCAGTCCGCAACGCCAATGATAAGCGAAAGAAGAGGGCTTCGCACCTGCCTTTCTCACCTCATCGAATCCCTTACGACCAGCTCGCCCTGCAGCACGACCTCGCTCACCGCCCGCGCCGGGTCCTCAATCCGCTTCATCAACAGATCCGCCGCCGCCTCGCCGATTGCCGCGGCCGGTTGGCGGATGACCGTCACCGGCGGGTCCACGAAGCTGGCCCACGAAGGGTCGTCAAAACACACGAACCCGCGCTCCGCGACGATGTGCGAGGCACCAAGCCGCAGCGCACGATAGGCTCCTGTGGCAAGCAGCGCGCTGCTGCACACCACGGCGTCCACGTCCGGGTCCTTGCGCAGGATCTCCTCCATCAGACGCGCACCCTCGTCCTCGAACGCTGGGGCCTGATAGACACCGGGAATGCGTCCCTCAGCGCCCTCGAACGCGCTCTGGAAGCCCTTGATTCGCGCGCTGGCGGTGAAACTCTTCGCGCCGAAAAGCCCGGCAATTTTCCGAAATCCGCCGTCGATCAACGTCTTCGTGAGCCTCCGGGCGGCGTCCTCGTTGTCGATGACCACCGAGTCGAAAAGGGCCTTGGGGAACTTTCGGTCAAACAAAACCAGCGGTGGATACATCGCCGGATCCAGCGACCTCGCGCCCGCCCGGGTCGGCGAAAGCAGGATGCCCGCGACTTTTTCCTCTTCCAGCAGGCGGAGATAATGTGCCTCCTTTTCCGGGTCCTCGTCGGCGTTGCAGATGAGCACGCTGTAGCCATGACGCACGGCCACGCGATCCACCGCACGGCTGATCTCACTGAAAAACGGGTTGCGAATGTCCGATAGAACCAGCCCGATCACCCGCGATTTTTGCGCCCGCAGACTGCGTGCCACCCGGTTTGGCCGGTAGCCGAGCTCCTTCACCGCCGCCTCCACCTTCCGACGGGCGTCGTCGCTGATGTAGCCCTTCCCCGCGAGCACCCGGGAAACGGTGGCAATGGAGCACCCCGCACGCTCGGCGACGTCTTTGATGGAAAGCGACATGGCTGGTATCGTTTACAGTAAAGCCACCAATGAAAATCGAAATTCGTTCAAAACTAGAAATAATTTTGCGTCGAAGTTTCCTTATTCTTCAAATGAAAATGCCAATTTTTATGCCATATTACCCGAATCTGAAAAAGATTCTTCGTTGACATCCCATCATGTAAACGTTTACACATTTCCACAAGCCGCCCGTGCTCCCAATCCCAGAAACCCAAAACCCAACCAAACCAAACCCATGCTTGCGATCACCATCAACGATGTGCGCCTCGGGGCCACCATCACCACCAAGGAGGAGGCCATCCGCGCGGTGGGCGACCTCCTCTTGAAGACCGACTCCATCGAGCCGGAATACGTTGAAAGCATGTTGGCCCGCGAGACGACAGCGACGACCTATCTCGGCAATGGCATCGCGATCCCCCACGGCCGCCCGCAGGATTCCGGGCGCATCAAGCAGACCCGCGTGGCCGTGCTGCAGGTGCCTAACGGAGTTTCCTGGAAAGACGGGAAAACCGCGCATCTCATTTTCGGCATCGCCGCCAAGTCGGACGAGCACATCGGCCTGCTCCGCCAGCTCACCGGCATCGTCGGCAATCCGGTGCTGGCCGATCACCTCGCGAACACCACCGACCCGCAGGACATTCTCGACGCCGTTTCCACCAGCGAGGCGGCCGCTGAAGGATCCGAGGAGGAATCCGATTTCACCGGCAGCGAACTGGAAATCGTCTTCAGCAATCCCCGCGGATTCCACCTGCGTCCCGCCGGGAAATTCGCCCGCGCCGTGCAGGCTTATCCCGGAAGGGTCACGCTTGTCGTCAAGCGCCGCGAAATCGAAGCTGATAGCCCGTCGCGCATCCTCGCGCTGGGCATTACGACCGGCGACAGCATTCGCGTCCGGGTCAAGGGCGAGGATGAAACGGACACGCTCTCTTCTCTCGCCGCGCTGCTAGAGGAGATCAACAACGAGCCGCAGGAAGAGGAAATCGGCGGCCCGGTCGGCACTCAATGGAATCCGGAGCAGGACTCGCCATCCACCCTCAAGGGCATCATGGCCTCGCCCGGCCTCGCCCTCGCGCCGACGTGGAAATGGGCACCCGTCGATCTGGCCGACCGCAAGCGGGCCATCGGCGACACCGATTCCGAAATCGCCACTTTACGTAACTCGATCATCGCCGCCCGCAAGCAATTGATCGCGCTCACCGAGGGAAGCCTCAACCCCGTCCAGCGCGGACTTTTCGAGGCCCATGCCTCGCTCGTCGAGGATGACGCCATGCGGAATGAAACTGAAGCGCTTGTTCTAGCAGGTGACGACGCGCTCACCGCGTGGAAGGCCGTCATCGAGTCCCGTGCCGCAAGAATTGCCGCGATGGAGGACGCCCACCTGGCCCAGCGCGCCGCCGACATCCGCGACGTCGGCATGCGGGTGCAGAAAATCCTGCTAGGCGTCGATCTCGATCCGATGGCCGAAGTCACCGAACCCGTCATCCTCATCGCCGACGACCTGGAACCCTCCGAAGCCGCCCAGCTCAAGGTGGATAAAATCAAAGGCATCTGTTTGAAAAAAGGCAGCCCGAACGCACACGCCGCCATCGTCTCCCGCTCGCTCGGCATTCCGATGCTGGTGGCCATCGGCACCTCGTTAGACACGCTGCCGATGGGTGAAACCATCATTCTCGACGCTTCCGGCGGCCGCCTGATCGTCAACCCGGGCGACGCCGATATCGCTTCCGTCAAATCCGCCATTGAGGAAGTCGGAGCCCAGCGCAACCTCGATTGGGACCATCGCTTCGAGCCCGCCATCCTGCGCGACGGCCACCGCGTGGAAGTGGTCGCCAACATCGGCCAAACCTCCGAAGCCCACAAAGTCATCGATTCCGGCGCGGAAGGCGTCGGCCTGTTGCGCACCGAATTCCTGTTCCTCGACCGCGACCACGCGCCTGACGAAGAAGAGCAATATCAGGCGCTGCGCGAGATGATCGGGGCGCTCCAGGGCCTGCCGATGATCGTCCGCACCATGGACATCGGCGGAGACAAGCCGGTTTCCTATCTGGGCCTCAGTGAGCAGGATCTTTCCTTCCTCGGCCTGCGCGGCTTCCGCCTCAGCATGGCCCGCCCCGACCTCGCGATGACCCAGCTCCGCGCCATCTTCCGCGCCGCCGAACATGGCCCGATCCGCCTGATGTTCCCGATGATCGCCACGCCTAACGACTTTCTGCGCGCTCGGGAAATGACCGAGAAGGTCCGCCGCGAAGTCGGTGGGAAAAAGGTCGAACTCGGCGTGATGATCGAAGTTCCGTCCGCCGTCACCATGGCTCCCGAGCTGGCGGAACTCGCCGACTTCTTCTCCATCGGCACCAACGACCTTACCCAATACACGCTCGCCGTGGACCGCACCCACCCTCTGCTAGCACGCCGCGCCGACAGCCTGCATCCCGCGGTCCTGCGCCTGATCCGCGACACGGTGAAAGCCGCCCACGACAAGGGCAAATGGGTCGGCGTCTGCGGCGGCCTCGCCGCTGATCCGCTCGGCGCGCTCATCCTCACCGGCCTCGGCATCGACGAACTGAGCATGCCGCCGGCGCTTGTGCCGCAGATCAAGGCGTTGCTCCGCCGGGAGGATTTCACCCAACTCGCCAAGCTCGCCCAAAAGGCCCTCAACCAACGCGACGCCCGAGCCGTCCGTGCGCTTCGTCCCGCCAACTAACACAATCATGAGCCCCGACATCGTCACGATCACTCTCAATCCTGCCATCGATCAAACGGTCTTCCTCGATCATCTCACCGTCGGCAAGGTCAACCGTACCGCCCGCCACTACCGCCAGGCCGGGGGCAAGGGCATCAATGTTTCATCCATGTTGGGAGGCTTCGGCCTCGCCAGCACGGCCACTGGATTCCTCGGAAAAGAAAACCCGCGCGTCTTCACCGACCTCTTCAAAAGCAAAAACATCCGCGACGAGTTCGTCTGGATTGCAGGCGAAACCCGCACCGGCATCAAGATCGTCGATGAAGCGAGTCGCGAAACTACCGACATCAATTTCCCGGGCCTCGAACCGACCTTCGCCGAGCTCCAACAGTTCGAGAAAAAGCTCCGCAAGCTCGTCAAACCCGACCGCTGGTTCGTCCTCGCGGGAAGCCTGCCCGTCGGCATCAGCCCCGACTTTTTCGAAGAAATCCTCGCCCTGCTCAAACGCGGCGGTGCCAAAGTCGCCGCCGACACCAGCGGCGACGCCCTGAAAATCGCAGTCAACGGCGGCGCGGATCTGGTGAAGCCCAACGAGCACGAACTCGCCGAATTCCTCGGCCACGAGCTGCCGGACTTCGCCTCCCGCGTCGATGCCGCACAACGGCTTCAGCGCGAAAAAGTCCCGCACGTCATCCTCTCGTTAGGCAGTGAGGGCGCGCTCTTCATCAGTCCGGAAAAAGCCCTGATGGCCGCCGCTCCACCGGTCAAGGTGGTCAGCACCGTGGGTGCCGGCGACTCCAT
>JBEDKU010000291.1:0-3924 GCA_041172045.1 Verrucomicrobiota bacterium
CTCCACGCTGGTGATCATCGTGGGGACCACGACCATGGTCCGGCAACTCGTGACAATGCCCGAGGAAAAATCGAGCCGCGGCAGCAGGCGCGGCTTTAACAGAAGCGTGCTCAGCCAGTTCATCAGCCCGACCGCCAACTGGCTGGCGCATAACAGGAATACCAGCGTGAAGAGCCCCAGCCTCCCCCCGCCCACTCCGAGTGCGAGCGCCATCCACACGAATCCGGAAGTGGCCAGCAGACAGAGCGCACCGACCCCGCCCGAGTAGAACGCCAGTGGCTTCCTGTGGATTCCGCGTTCAATCAGGGTGCCCCAGGGCCGGCGCATTTTCGTCGCCTTCTCCAGCACCGGACGCCCCTGGTCCATCAGATAGTATCCGATATGGCCGGTCCGGTCATCGTGTCCGTTCAGGACGACGCCCTGCTTCGCGAGCTCCACGGATTTCCGGGCAACCTCGACCTCCGGCAGGCCGCTGTGCCTGGCGACGGCCTCGACCGCGTGACGGTACTGATCCCGGGTCGCGAAATCCATGTCGCTGTAAACGTCGGCCGGATCCGACCGCAGGGTGATGTCCACCACGCTGAGGGTTTCCACGAATTCCTTCCAGTCCATCGCGCTGAGGAAGCGCAGGCTGCCGATGCTGTGACTGACCGAGACCTGGTCCGCCGCTTGATTCTGACTGTCCATGTGGACCAGCAGTTCGATCGACTGCCCGAGCTCATCCAACCGTTGTTCCAGCCAGGTGCGGGCGAGGTGGAGAACCGGGCTGTGTTGTGACAAGCGGAGGCAGAACTGAGCCACGAAGGCGCTGGAGAGCGAAAGCCCGGACTTCGCCATGTCCGCCACCACGATGACCAGTTCCGAGGGATTTGAATCCGCGATTTCCTGGAGCCGTTCCACCCACAGATCCGCCAGATCGCGATCGACGCGGGCTAGGTTCAAGCGATGGGTGATGCGCTGGAGGTTCTCGATCAATCCGAGACGGAGCATGATGGGAATCGCCCACAATTCACCGAGCTTCAGGTTGTCAACCGACTGATAGGAATCGATGAAGGCGGCGAGCGGTCCGGCGTCGATCCGCGCATCGACGTGCGGGATCAGTTCCAGCACGATGTCGTAAACGCGCGGCAGCCCGGCGGACGGCCCGTTCAGAAGGCGGGGCAGCTCCTGGCTGTATCCGCGCGGCAGGTGCCGCTTCGCCATCTGGATCTGTTCTTCGATCAGATAGAAGTTATCCAGCATCCACTCGGCGGCCGGGGTGAGGCGGTGGCCCGACTCCGTGCCGCGGATCGCGCAGTTGAACGCGCGGAGATCCCGCTCGTTCGCATCCAGGCTTGCCAGCAGGCTGTTCGTCTCCCGGCGGATGACGGTCCTGTGGTTAGCGGCAAGAGCCCGCGCGTGACGGGCGAGTTGCTCGGCGCTGAACAATTCAGCCCGCAAGGGTGGTTCGACCGCTTCCGGGCGCGGTTGTCGGGCTTTCCATGACTGCCACCCTATCGATAGATTCCGCATCGGCCGTGCTTGCGATCAATCGGGAACGCCGGCGCCCTTGCGGGCCTGGTCATGCCACGCGTGGGCGGCAGTGGCAGTGGGACCGCTCAAACGACCGGCGTCCGCCGTGGAGTGTTCCCCTTCATTCCGAAAATATCTTGTTAGGTGGTTCATCTTTCAAACGGCCTCGTTTCCGACCGCCTGAGTTCCACCCATTTTCAAGATTTGCGGAATGGGGTATAACCCTACCCTTCCCGAATTCAGAGGATGGTGACCTGCACGCTGCTCTCGATGACACCAACCGCGATGGCGTAGCGGGTCAGGCCGGCGGTGTCGTGGATGTCGAGTTTCTCCATCAGGTTTCCGCGATGTTTCTCCACGGTCTTGATGCTGATGCTGAGCTCCGCCGCGGTCTCCTTGTTCGCCTTGCCCTCGGCGATGAGCTGAAGCACCTCCGTCTCACGCGAGGTCAGGAGGGCGGCGGTCTTGAGGAATTTGGAGGCGCGCTCCTGGGGATGTGAATTCAAGCGGGCGAGACGCTTGGCGATCGAAGCGCTGAAGAAATTCCTCCCCACATGGACCTCGCGGATCGCATGACAGACGTCGCGGGCGGAGGTCTGCTTGAGGAGGAATCCCATGGCACCGGAATTGATCGCATCCTTCACATAGGCGTCGTCACTGTAGGCCGATAGAATGAGCACCTTGGTGCCGGGTAGCACCTTGAGGAGCTGGCGGGTGGCCTCAAGGCCGTTGAGCAGGGGCATGGCGATGTCCATCAGCACCACGTTCGGACGGAGTTTCTCCGCCATGGCGACCGCCTGCCGCCCGTCCTGCGCTTCGCCGACGACTTTCAGGTCGACATCCAACTCCAGCATCATGCGGAAGCCCTCGCGGACGATCATGTGGTCCTCGGCAAGCAGGACGGTAATGGTTTTCATGTAGTTTTAGATTATGAAGGCCCATGCGCACCGACGGGGCAAGCTAAAGCTGCTACCCGCGCGATCAAGGAGATATCTCATGATCCCAGTGCCTCAAGGTGAACGGCGGACACGCCTGCAGGCCATGGGGTAAAACCCTACTTTTCGGAGGTTCCGGCCGGCGGCTTCCGCAGAAGCGATGCCCAAAAATGACCGCGGGCGCCGGATCCCTATTTCCGACGCCCGCGGGCCCTTTGGGGGGGCTGCCTTTTCAGGGGCTGTTGTGCTATCCCTTACACGTGCAAGGATGCCACAAACCGGCCGCGGCTCCATACCGTGATCGCGTAACACCGGCCGATCAGATCCGGCCGGCCGCCTTGATATCGTAATAGCGGTTCGCCAGCGCCACCGCGAAGCCCTGCGCCGTCGAGTCCAGCGTGAGGACTCCCAGCGCGCCAAGCGTCGCCAGCACTTCCCGCCGTTCCTGGATGTAGCGGTCCGCCGCGAGAAATGTCAGCGCGGAAGAAAAGGAATCGACCGGGTGGGCGATGGCGTCCTCCACCGTCCTCTCGCGCATGCTGGCGAGCAGCACGAGGTGGCGGGATTTCAACACCTGCAGCGCCGGCACCAGTTCCTTGCCGTCCTCGCCGCGCAGGTTCGTCAAAAGGATCACCAGCGCGCGACGGCGCTGGCGGACCATCAGCTGCTCCACCGCGCCGCTGAAATCGCTGGGCGAGGCCGTCGTTTGATAGTCGTAAAGATGGTTCAGCAACACCGGCATCGCGTGAGAGCCTTTCACCGGCGGCAGCCAGCGGTCGGTGCCGCCGAAGGATTTCACCGCGACCTGATCGCCCTGTCGCAGCGCCAGATGCGAGACGAGCAGGATCGCGTTTAAAATGTGATCAAACTGGGAAAGACCGCCGTCCAGCGCGCGCATCCGGCGGCCGGTATCCAGCAGGAAGACCACCGACTGGTTCCGCTGCTCCTGATAGTCGCGGCTGATCAGCACCTGCCGGCGTGACGAAGCCTTCCAATCGATTTGCGCCAGCGGATCGCCGTCGCGGTAATCCCGGAGTTGATGGAAATCCCGGCTCGATCCCGCGTGCGGACGCCGCACGATGCCCATCGGACTCTCACGATGCTGCATCGCGAGCAGGGCGTAGCGCACCACCGGCTCGTAATTCGGATAGACCTTCACCGTTTCCGCCGCGAGATGAAGCGTTTTCCGCGCCCACAGTCCCAGCGGCGAAAAGCGCCTCACCTGCACCGGCCCGAACACCGCCTCCCCCCGCTCCGACAAGGTCACCGGATGAAACACTCGGATCTCCCGGTTCGCCGGCACCTCGCCCGCCCACGGCAAGGTCGGTGCCTCCGCGCCTTGCGGGATGCCATCGAAAATCTCCACCTTCGCCGGTTGGCCGCCCTCGTTTCGCAAAATCAACCTCACCTCGCCGCTCTCGCCCAAGGCGAAACGCCCCGGCAGTCGCCGCGACACTTCGATCGGTCGGCGCAGTGC
>JBEDKU010000292.1:0-2661 GCA_041172045.1 Verrucomicrobiota bacterium
ACTACGACATCCGCAAAGTCGAACCTTACGGGATTTACGAACGCTTCGATTTCCGCATCCCGCTGGGTGAAACCGGCGATTGTTACGACCGCATCATGATTCGCTTTTTGGAGATGCGCGAGTCGTTGAAAATTCTCCGCCAGGCGCTTGACCAGCTTCCGGAGGGCGAGTTCATCAATCCCAAGGCGAAGCTCCGCAATTTTAAGGCGCCTGTCGGCGAGGCTTACGGGCGTATCGAAAGTCCGAAGGGCGAACTCGGATTCCACCTCATCAGCGACGGCACTACCAACCCGTATCGCTACCGCATCCGGCCGCCGAGTTTCATCAATCTCACGCTGCTCGAAGACATGTGTCTCGGCCTCGATCTGGCCGACGTGGTCATCATCCTCGGCAGCATCGACATCGTGTTAGGGGAGGTGGACCGATGAGCCTCGACCGTCTGCCCGTACCGAAGACGCCGGGGCGCTGGTCCGTGCCCGGATTCGGCTTGCTCCAGGGCCTCGCGGTGACGGGGCGGAACATGGTCGAAAGTTTCTACAAGAAGGAGCGCATGACCACCGTGCAGTATCCGGAGGAACGCGCGCCGATCAGTCCGAATTTCCGGAATTTCCCTTTCCTTGTCTACGACGGCGACGATTCCTCAGCTGGCCTGCGTTGTGTGGCGTGCTCGATCTGTGAGAAGGAATGCCCGCCGCAATGCATCTCTATTGTGTTGGAGCGCGATGAGAGCGGTAAGTCACTCAAGCGCCCGAAAATTTTCGACATCGATGTTTCCGTCTGCATGAACTGCGGCATTTGCGCCGAGGTTTGTCCGTTCGATGCGATCTACATGGATGGCGAGTATGAATTGAGCGCGACTGGCCGCTTTGAAGACCTCTTGTTCAACCGCGACCGATTGGCGAAGTCCGCCGCCTATCACGCCAAGCTCCGTCCCGCGCAGGCTGCCGCAGTGGAGGCAAGGCGCAAGGCGGAGGAAGAGAAAAAACTCGCCGCGCAAGCCGCCAAGGAAGCGAAGGCGAGAGCCGACAAAGAAGCCAAAGACAAGGCTGCCGCGGAAACCGAACAGAAAGGAGAAGGCGCATGATTTTACTAACTGTCCAAGCTGGCGCGCCTTCCCTCTGGTCGCTGGAGTGGCTGCCTCGTCTTCCGCAGCGCCTGGTGGAAATGATCCTTCAGAATCTCAGCGCACCGGAGTGGCTGATAATCATCGCCGGATTCATCGTCGCCGCTTCCACGGTGGTCGGAGTTTTCGCGGGCGGCTTCGCACTGTTGTCGTTGGTCGAGCGCAAGACGCTGGCGCGCATCCAGAACCGGATCGGTCCTAACCGCGCCGGTTGGTTCGGGATTCTCCAACCGGTCGCGGACGGCATCAAGATGTTGACCAAGGAGGACATCGTCCCCACCAAAGCGGAGTGGTTCCTGCATTTGGTCGCGCCCATCATGATCGTCCTGCCGGCCATTCTCGCGCTTGGAGTGATTCCCTACGGACGCGAGTGGACACCGGTGAATCTGGAACTCGGATTGTTGTTCTTCTTCTCGGTGGGCGCGATGACGGAGCTATCGGTTTTCATGGCTGGCTGGGCGAGTGGCTCGAAGTTCCCGATGCTCGGCGCGATGCGGGCGATCTCACAGATGGTGAGCTACGAGCTGCCGCTGATCCTTTCCGCGATCGGCGTGGTGATGATTTCCGGGAGCCTTTCACTGCCGCAGATTGTCGAGAAACAAGGTGGCTTTCATCTTGGCTTCATTCCTGCGTGGAACCTATTCACCCCGTGGGGACTCGTCGCGGGTCTGGTCTTTTACATCGCCAGCATCGCCGAGGCGAACCGCTGTCCCTTCGATCTGCCGGAGGGTGAGTCCGAGATCGTCGCCGGACACATGACGGAGTATTCGGGCTTCAAATACGCGCTGTTTTTTATGGGGGAATACCTCGGCCTCTTCGCCATCTCCGGACTGGGCATCACCTTGTTTCTCGGAGGTTGGCAGGCACCGCTGCCCGGTTTTGGTTTTGTGCCCTCGTGGATCTGGTTCTTCGCAAAACTGGTGGTCGTCATCATGTCGTTCCTCTGGATCCGCGGCACCTTTCCACGGGTGAGAATCGACCAGCTGATGCGTTTCGCCTGGTTGTTCCTGATTCCAGTGGCGTTGCTCACGCTGCCCGCCGCGGCGATCTGGCACTTTTCCGGGCGTGGTCTTCTCGCCTGGGTGGTGACCATCCCGCTGCTGCTGATTCCGTGGCTGGTTCTGACCGTGCTTTACAACCGTCGTCTGGCTCCGGCCACCCGCCGCTACACTTTCGCCGAATGATTCCCCTGCTGATACTTTCGCCGCTGATCCTCCTCGCCGCCCTCGGCGCGGTGTGGAAGGCGCGTCCGGTGCATGCCGCGCTTTTGTTAGCGCTCACTCTGGCGCTGACCGCGGTGCTTTATCTGACAATCGGCGCGGATTTCATCGGCCTCGTGCAGTTTATGGTATATGTCGGAGCCGTCGCCGTGCTGATCGTGTTTTCACTATTGATTACCCGGCCCGGCGATGAAGCGGAGGAAATCGCCCGGCGTCCGCGCTCGGTGGTTGTCGGGCTGGCCTGCACGCTGCCAGTGCTGGCGGTTCTCATCCACACAGTGTCCGGCATCGGCACGGTTGAATCCGTCGCGACGCCTG
>JBEDKU010000293.1:0-3162 GCA_041172045.1 Verrucomicrobiota bacterium
GCAATCACGGCCTCAGCAGCACCGCCACCATCGAGCACGGCGAGGGCGAGGAGGAGGGCGAGCCCATCCCGTCGCTCTACCGCGCCTTCGGCCGCCTCGGTTGGTTAGGTGTCGACCGTGACGGTGAGTTCCCGCTGGATTGATTCCATTCTTCCCGCGGGCGGCACGCTTGACCTGTCGACGGGTGGGGAACAATCTCTCATACCTCATGAGAGACATCACCCACCCCGCCGAGCGTCTGGTCTTGGCCATGGCCCGGATCTATCAATACCGGATGACCACCACCTCCGGTGGAAACCTCTCCATCCGCGATTCCGACGGCTCGATCTGGATCACCCCGGCGCGAGTCGACAAGGGCGCGCTGCGGGTCGAGGACATCGTGCGCGTCCTGCCGGATGGCAGCACCGAGGGGCGCCACAAGCCTTCGTCCGAGTTTCCCTTCCACAAGCAAATCTACGACGCCCGCCCGGATCTCGGCGCGATCGTCCACGCGCATCCCGTCGCGCTCGTCGCCTTCAGCATCTGCGGCCAGGCACCGGACACCCGGCTCTTCACCAAGGCCCACAGCGTCTGCGGCGAGCCGGGATTCGCGCCCTACGCCCTGCCGGGCAGCGAACTGCTAGGCGAGCGTATCGCCACCGTCTTCGCCGCCGGGCATGACTGCGTGATGTTGGAAAACCACGGCGTCGTCGTCGGCGGCAAGGATTTCGCCGACGCCTTCCGCCGCTTTGAAACCTTCGAGTTCCTCGCCAAGACCGTCATCAAGGCGCGCGCCCTCGGGCCCGTCAACTATCTGACCGCGGAGCAGTTGGCCGTCGGCGGGAAACCGGCGCGCGAGCTTGAGGAGTTCGATCCCGGTCCCGCCACCAGCGAGGAGCGCGCGCTGCGCCGCGAGCTGTGCGACTTCATCCGCCGCGGCTACCACCAGCGCCTGCTCACCAGCAACGCCGGGAGTTTTTCCGTCCGCCTGGATGACGATTCCTTCCTCATCAGCACCGGACTGGTGGACCGCGCGACCATTTCCCCCGACCAGCTCGCCCTGATCCGCCAAGGCCGCCGCGAGCGCGGCAGCAATCCCAGCGCCGCCTGCCACCTCCACCGCCTGACCTACCAGAAACACCCGGAGATCCGCGCCATCGTCAACGCCACCCCGGTCAACGCCACCGCCTTTTCCGCGTCCGCCGCGCGCCTCGACACGCGGACGATTCCGGAGAGCTACATCTTCCTCCGCGACGTGGCGGTGCTGCCGTTTTCCTGGGTCTATGACGCGCCGGAAAAAATCGCGGAAACCATGACGCCGGAGTTCCCCATCGCCCTCATCGAGAACGACTGCGCGCTGGTGTTAGGAAAAACCATCCTCGACGCCTTCGACCGCCTCGAAGTCCTCGAATCCACCGCCGAGGCAGTGATCCTCAGCTGCTCGATCGGCGCGGTCCAGCCCATGGGCGAGGAGGTCATCGACGAGTTGATCCAGGCGTTCCTCGCCTGAGGTCGGCGGCCCCATTCGGCAAATCCATCCTTGAATCAAACAACTGCGCAGCCAGCATCCGCAGTCATGGATATTTCCAATCTCGTCTTCAGTGGATTCAATCGCCGGGTGGCGGCACTTGACCGCCGCTCCGGGAACATTGTCTGGCAATGGCGGGCCCCCAAGGGCTCCACCTACGTCAGCCTGCTCCTCGATTCCGGCGTGCTGATCGTCTCGGTCGATGGCTACATGTATGGATTGAATCCGCTCACGGGTGCCCAGCTTTGGTATAATCCGATGGAGGGATTTGGCACCGGCGTGACCGCCCTCGTCTCACTGAACGGCACCGGCTCAAGCCCGGTGATCACGGCGGCGGCCAGGATCAAGGCCCAATCCGACAGCAGCTCTTCCAGCTCCTCCACCGCCAGTTGAAAGCCCCCGCCAATTTCACTGCTGCTCCCAGAACTCCCAGCTTTGCGGCGGTAGCACCAGCTTGATAGAGACACCGGACGTCTCACCCACGGGCACGCCCATGGTCCCCTCGCCCGCTTCTTCCGGAGTGTAGCGAAAGCCTTTCCAAGCGCCTTCGCCGAGACCGGTGGCGATGTCGAAGGTGCGTTCTTTGGCTGAGCGGTTGGAGACAACGACGGTCATCTTCCCATTGGGCTTCTTGAAGGCGAAGATCCGTCCTTCCGCGTCATACTTCGTTTCCTTCACGTCCACTGCGACGCAGTCCCACGGCATGCGTTTCACGAAACTGCCGACCGCGTTCCAGTTGTAGGGATTGAAAATCCAGTGTCCGGGTTCGATGGCCGCCGCCATTTCTTCAAGAACGATGGCCTCCGAGCGGATTTCGATCGGCAGGTTGATGCCGATCTGCGGCTTGAAGGTCGCCGCATTCGAGGGCTCGACGAAGGCGAGGTGCGCCGCCGCCTTGCCGCTGGCCGCGGGAATCTTGATGGTGCCCGCGGGGAACTTCCGCTTGAACACGAGGTCCTTGGAACCGCCCCAGGTGGCGATGAGCTGGGTCTTCTCCCAGCCATTCTCAAGCTGCAGATCCGAATGATCCTCCACCAGCAGGTGGACGGTGACCGGTTGATTGACGATGAAGTTGTAAGCGATGCCGGGAGCGTTCGGATTCGATCGCTTGGCGCTAATCATCTCGAATTCCTTGAAGGATGGCGGCAGTTTGGTGAACACCGGCCCCGTCGGCCAGCGGCGGAAATCAGCAGCGGTGGAGGGCTTGGGCTCCTCGATGAGCGACTTCCAGAAACCCAGCGAATAACCGCTGGCTTCGGCGTTTTTGAGCGGCTTGAGCGCGTGAATCCAGAACCACGTCGGGTTGTCCGCCAGTTGGAACGAGTTCATGATGTGCTGCACGGTGTTGAGGCAGCGGTCGGGCGTCGCCCCACCGGTTAGATATTCGTATTCGTTCTGGAACCACGGCCGCGGCGGGAGCTTGCCGGTGATCTCGGCGTGGACCTGCCTGACATTTTCCGAAGGAGAGCCGACGGTGTGGACGCAGTAGGCATCCACGAGGGACGCCACCTCGGGATTGTTCATCGCCGGGCCGATCTTGCGGGGAAAACCATGTTCGGTATCCGAGAAGAGCAGGATTTTCGGGTCATGCTTGCGGATGGCCGAGGCGACCGCGCGGTAGGCCTGCACATAACTCTTGGAGTCCGGGTATTGGC
>JBEDKU010000294.1:0-7591 GCA_041172045.1 Verrucomicrobiota bacterium
CTCCGGAAAGGATCAATATGCCACGTGACGGGGCCGCCGCCATGGGGTGATACCCTACCGAAGTCGGCGGGGGCAGCCGGTGGGTCCCGACTAACAAGCATTAACGACTGAAGCTGTGGCAATTTTAATAAAATCTTAGCGACTGGCAGAGCCATGATCGCGGCCGGGGCATCCCGGTCCGGAATTCCTCGTCACTCTAGGTGACGATTGCTCGGTGTGAACCGCGTAATCTTGTTCCGGCTGGCCCTTGCTCGACCGCATCATGTGAGCGCGACGAAGACGCCTTCGAATTCGACGCAGACGCGGCCGTCTTCCTCGATGCTGACTTTCAGGCTGATGCGGGCCTTTCCCTTTTTGGCGAACTGTGACTTGAAGGCGGCAAGGGTGGCTGCGTCCGGACTCTCGCAAACCGCCCGCAGAATTCGGCGCACCGGGTGGTGATATTGAATCGAACTGCGGCGAATGACGATGTGGGCGTTTTGATTTTCAAGGTGCAACCACAAGAGGCTGTATCCGGCCAACGTGGCGAGGGCGCTGAGGCTTCCGCCGAAGGCGGTGCCGAGGTGGTTGTGATTCGGGTCGAGTGGGGCCGTGAGGACGAGGCGGTCGGCGTCGAAGGATTCCACCCGCACGCCCATCGCCAGCGAGAGAGGAATTTTCTGGTGGAGGAATCGTTCCGTAACGGCAAGTGAGGGTTGGTCTGTCATGTGCTTTCCTTGGGCCGGGCGTATTTCAAACCAATTCCACCACCATGCAAGTCCTTCACGTGAATCGCGCATTACCACGGATCGTGGTGATCCATGGCAAAGACGTCCCGACTGGAATCGATAAAGAGCCGGTGGACGGTCCGGTCCAAGTCCTCGAACTCGGCCTGGAAGGCGACGGGCAAGCCGACCTGACCGTGCACGGCGGCCCCTACCAAGCGGTCTATGCCTATCCCGTGGAGCACTACGCTTTCTGGGAGAACGAACTGGGCTCGGCTCCGTATGCTCCCGGCACGTTCGGGGAGAATCTAACGATCGAGGGGCTGCTGGAAACGCAGGTGTGTATCGGCGACGTGCTCCGCATCGGCGGGTCACTGCTGCAAGTCACCTGCCCGCGGATCCCTTGTTTCAAGCTCGGGAACAAACTGCACAGGCCGGATATCCTGAAGCCGTTTCTGGAAAGTGGACGCAGCGGATTCTATTTCCGTGTGCTGAAGGAAGGATCCGTGTCGGCGGGAACTCCTGTGGAAATCGTCGAACGCGACCCTCGGGAAATCACGGTGCGGGCCCTGTTGGGGATGCACCGCCTGGGCGAAGGCACGCGCGAGTCGATAGAAAAGGTTTTGGAAATCGACGCCCTTCCGCCCTTGGTCCGCGAGGATCTGGCGTCGCGGTTGGAGAAAATGTCACGCTGAACGCGAGGCTCCGGCAAGTGTCGGGAATGAAACCTGAGTTTTGATGTCGAGATCGTTGCCGACGGCTTCGATGTATTTGCTCATGGTGTCAGTGGGTGGGGTTTCCGAGACCGTTGGGTCGTAATACCAACGCCAGCCAGCTCTTGCGGTCGGACCACAGAAGAAAGAGGGCCAACGCGCTGATGCCTAGCAGCATCGGGCTGAGGATGCCGTCCTTGGCGACGAAAGTGTGGAAGGCGAGGATGTTCACGATGATGGGACCGAGGATCAGGAGTCCGAGATTCCGGGTCCGGGGGATGGCGACAAGGATGCCACCGGAGAGCTCCAGAACCTTGATGAAAGTCATGTAGCCCGTCGGTCCGAAAGCCGCCATAAAGGCGGCGACGGGACTGCCTTCCGGAATCTCAGGCGTGGGAGCCAGTCCGAAAAGCACGACGGAGGCGGACATGATGAAGAGAAGCCCGAGCAGGCTTCCAGCAATGACGGGAGCATATTTCATTTCAGGATTTGATGGATTCGCTGGGCATGGGTCAAGAACGGTTTGAAATCTCCGGCTCGACGAGGCATGTCAGCAAATGATTCGGGCTTCCAGGTGCGAATCGGAGATCGCACTTGCTTGAGACGCTTCCGCTCTTGAACATCGGCTTGCGATTGAAGCTCAAGAACCGATGAAATCCAGCCGCCTTCCCCAAATCACGACCTGGCTCGTGCTGGCGTTTTTCTATCTGCCCATCGGCGTGTTGATCCTGAATTCCTTCAACGGCTCGCGTTTCGGCACCCGCTGGCAGGGATTCACGCTGAAGTGGTACGAGCGGCTGTTGGAGCGCGAGGATTTGTGGGTCGCGTTGGGGAACTCGCTGCAAGTCGCCGCCTTCGCCAGCATCGGCGCGATGATTCTCGGGACCTGCGCCGCCTTCGCGCTCAGCCGTTTCAACTCCCACCTGCAGACCACCCACAATCTGCTAGTGACGGTGCCGCTGGTACTGCCGGAAATCCTGATGGGGATGAGCCTGCTGCTGCTGTTCGTCGCCGTCGGACAGCCGCTCGGTCTGATCACTGTCACGCTGGCGCACGTGACCTTTTGCATCAGTTACGTCACGCTGGTGGTGCTCGCCCGCTTGCAGGATTTTGATTTTCAAATCGTGGATGCCGCGCGTGATCTCGGAGCCACGCGGTTCCAGGCGTTCCGGAAAATCGTGCTGCCCTTGCTCGCCCCCGGTATTTTCGCCGGCGGGTTGCTGGCGTTCACCCTTTCCATCGATGACTTCGTGGTCACGTTTTTCGTCAAGGGACCGGGTGCGGACACGCTGCCGGTGGTCATTTACAGCATGATCAAGAAGAGTCGCGAGTTTCCGGTGATCAATGCGTTGAGCACGCTGCTGCTGATTGTCACCTTCTTCGCCGTGTGGGGATCCCAGCGGCTGACGGAAAAGAAGTAGAATCCTCAGGCCGGCTCCTTCCGCCGGAAGAGCATCGGCGCGAGCACGAAGAGCGTGAGCACGGCGGCCATGGCGGAGGCGGCGGGGAGGTTCCGGTCGGCGAAATTCCGCTGGGCGATCTTGTTGCCGATCATCTGGCCGTCGGTTCCGCCGACGAGGTCGGGGACGACGTAGGAGCCGAGCATGGGGATGAAGACGATCACGATGGCGGTGGTGACGCCCTTGCGGATGCCGGGGAGAAACACCGACCAGAACGAACGGAAGGCGCCGGCCCCGAGATCGCGAGCGGCATCCAGCAGGCTGAAGTCGAATTTCTCCGCGGCGGAGTAAAGCGGCAGGATGGCGAAGGGCAGGTAGGTGTAAACGCTGACGAGCAGCACCGCGCCGGAATTGAAAAGCAGGGATTCATTCTCGCCGAGCAGATGGATGGCGCGGAGGAAGCGGGCGAGGCCGCCTTCCGAGTGGAGGATCTGGTTCCAGGCGAAGACGCGGATGAGGAAATTCGTCCAGAAGGGGACGATGATGAGGAGCAGAAGTCGTGGCCGCCACACGGCGCTGATGCGGGAAATATACCAGGCGGCGGGCAGGGCCAGCACGATGCAGAGGGCGGTGGTGAGCGCGCTGATCCACAGCGTGCGCCAGAGCAGTAACAGAATGCTCTTCTCGCCGAAGACCTTGAACTGGTCGAACGTCCACCCGCTGCCGATGCCGCCGGCCGGATCGGTGGTGCGGAAGGCGAAGGTGAGGACCAGCAGGGTGGGCACCAGTACGAACATCGCCAGCCAACCGAAGCTGGGAAGGGTGGCGAGGAGTTCCTGTCGGGTCGTTTTCAAGGTTCTTGGCTGGAAACTAATGCGGGCGGGCTCCCGCTGGCGATGGTTTTCCTTCCTTGATCGCACTCTGTTCCCCCGCTAGTTATTCCTTATGAACGAAGGAAGTACGGCTGTTAACTTGCCCGGAGCCATTTCGGTTCAGGAGTATCTTGACGGCGAGATGTGCTCGGAGGAACGCCATGAATTCAGGGACGGGATGGTGACGGCCATGGCGGGCGCAAGTCGCCGGCACGAGCGCGTGTCGATGAATTTATCGTCCCGGATCTTCGGGCATCTCCGCGGCATGCCGTGCGAGGTTTTCAAATCCGACATGAAACTGCGCCTCGAAATCTACGGGCGGATGTTTTTCCTCTATCCCGACATCATGGTCACGTGCGATCCGTTTGACGAAGAGGCGCAATTCCTGACCGCTCCAAAGCTGATCATCGAAGTGCTCTCGGAAAACGAAGTCCGTGACCGGGTGGAGAAATTCCTGATGTATCAGCGCATTCCTTCGCTGGAGGAATACGCCGTAGTCAGCCAATGGTCCGACCGTCCGGAAGTCACAGTGTTCCGACGCGTCAACGGGTGGGAGCCGGGCGAAACGCATACCTCGGGCGAGGTGTCATTCGAGTCGATCGGGTTGACCGTGAGCGTTGAAAGCCTTTATCGCGCGGAATAAATTCCGCGCTCCAGTTAAGCTTCCAGCGACGGGATGCCGACGGCGGGGTCGGTGTCGGCACCGTAGTCCACGCCTTCGAGACCGAAGCCGAAGAGGCGGAGGAAGCTGGATTGGTAGCCGGCGAAATCGCCGAGCTGTTGGAAATTCTCGGTGTTCACCTGCGCCCAGCGCTCGGCGACGATGTCCTGGACCTGCGGTTTCATTTCCCAGTCGTCCACGCGGATGCGGCCGGCTTCGTCGGGTTGTGGACTTCCGTTATAGAGGCGGTCGCGGAGCATGCGGTCCATTTGCTCGATGGTGTCCTCGTGGGTGCCCTCGTCTTTCATCACCTTGTAGAGCAGGGAGATGTAAAGTGGCACGACGGGGATGGCGGAGCTGGCCTGGGTGACGAGCGCCTTGTTCACCGAGACCCAGGCCTTGCCGTGGATGGCGGCGAGTTTTTCGTCGAGCGCGCGTTGCACGCGTTCGAGGTCTTCCTTGGCCTTGCCGATGGTGCCGTTTTTGTAAATCGGCCAGGTCATGGATGGCCCGATGTAGGAGTAGGCGACGGTCTGGCAGCCTTCGGCGAGCACGCCGGCTTCGAGCAGCGCGTCGGTCCAGAGTTCCCAATCCTGGCCGCCCATGACGGCGATGGTGTTGGCGACGTCATCGCCCTCGGCGGGCTCGATGGTGATCTCGTTGACGACGCCGCTGGTGGTGTTGAGATTTTTGTTGGTGTAGCTGTCGCCGACGGGCTTGAGCACGGATTTGTAAATCTCGCCGGTTTTCGGGTCGGTGCGGCGCGGGGAGGCGAGGCTGTAAATGACCAGATCGACCTGGCCGAGGTCGGCTTTGACGGCGTCGATGACTTCCTTTTTCACGGCGTCGGAGAAGGCGTCGCCATTGAAGGAGCGGGCGTAGAGACCGGCCTTGGCGGCTTCCAACTCGAAGGCGCGGGTGTTGTACCAACCGGCGGTGGCGGTGCTGTCGGCGGAACCGGGGCGCTCGAAGGCGACGCCGATGGTGGCGGCATTCGCGCCGAACGCGGCGGCGATGCGCGAGGAGAGGCCGTAGCCGGTGGAGGATCCGATCACGAGCACCTTCTTCGGGCCGTTCTCGATGAGGCCGCGGTTTTTGACGATGGCGATTTGTTCTGCGACGTGTTTGGCGCAGCCTTCCGGGTGTGCGGTGGTGCAGATAAATCCACGGATCTTCGGTGCAATGATCATATTGAAGCTGAGGGTATCGGCGCGGTGCGGGGTGGCAACTGTTTTTGCGGTGGCGTAAACCCGGCGGAAAGGCGCGTTCGAAGTGGTCAGGTCACTGATAAATGTTACTGATTTTGACGTCATGCAGGACTCTCACTCGAAAACCCGCGCCGCATCCGGTCCGATCACGGCTGGGAAAACGCGCGGGCAGCGGGCGATGTGGGCGGCGTTCGGGCTATTCACCGTGGTTTTCGTCGCATTCCTGCTGCGCGAGGGTGGTCCGGGCGGAATGCGGTGGCTGCCCGGCTGCTTGTTCCATAATTTCACGGGACTGAGTTGCCCCGGCTGCGGAATGACGCGGGCGGTTCATGCCACACTGCACGGTCGTTTCGGCGAGGCATTTCGTTTCAATCCGGTGGGAATGATCCTGCTGCCGGTGGCGGCGGTGGGCGTGGCGCTCGAGATTTTGAGCTGGGTGCTCGGCAAGCCGCTGCCATTCCGCCTGCGGGTTGGTGTGGCGGGCGCTTGGATACTGGTGGGCGTGGTGGTCGGCTTCTGGGTCATGCGGAACATTCCGGCGTGGCCGTTCACGCTGCTCGCACCGCCGTGATTTCCCGACATGAAGTGAGTCTTGCGGGCTGTGGATTCTGCGGCTATTTCCGGACATGCCCTTGCTTCTCGGAGTCAACATCGACCACATCGCCACCCTGCGACAGGCCCGCTATGCGAAAGAACCGGACGCGCCAAATGCCGAACCCTGCCCGGTCGTGGCCGGTCATGACGCGCTCGCCGGTGGCGCGGACTCGCTGACCATTCACGTCCGCGGCGACCGCCGCCACATGCAGGATGCCGATGCCTTCCGCATCCGCGCCGAGGTGAAAACTCCCTTGAATCTCGAAATGGGCGTGACCGAGGAAATGCTCGGGCTCGCGCTGAAACTCAAGCCCGAGTTCGTCTGCCTCGTGCCGGAAAACCGCATGGAAATCACCACCGAGGGCGGACTCGACGTGCTCGCCAATTTCGACAAAACCCGCAGTGTCATCGCCCGCCTGCAGGACGCCGGCATCCGCGTAAGCGTCTTCATCGATCCGGATCTCCAACAAGTCGCCGCCGCCGCCGAGGCTCGCGCCGACATGATCGAACTTCACACCGGAGCTTTCGCCAACGCCACTGGCGACGCGGTGCAAACCGAGTTGGACCGCCTCATCGCCGCTGCCGCGGCCGGTCATCCGAGCCTCCAGGTGAACGCGGGCCATGGCATCAACTACACGAATATCAGCCAGATCCTCACCATTCCGCATCTCGCGGAGCTCAACATCGGCCATAGCATCATCGCCCGCGCCACGCGCATCGGCCTGACTGCCGCGGTGCGGGAAATGAAGGAGCTGATGGCGAACTACCCCGCCTGACCATGCGTATTTTCGGCATCGGCATCGACGTGGTGGAGGTGGAGCGCATCGCCTCGGCCATCGAGCGCCTCGGCGAGCCGTTCCTCGCGAAATTGTTCACGCCGGCCGAGCGCGGCTACTGCGAGGCGCAGAAAAAATCGGCGCTTCACTACGCCGCCCGTTTTGCCGCGAAAGAGGCGGTTTCCAAAGCACTCGGCACCGGTATCGGCGGACAGGCCGGCTGGCTGGATCTGGAAATTTCCCGCGATCCGTCCGGCGCGCCGAAGCTCCTGCTCCAGGGAAACGCCGCCGAGTTCGCCAGCCAGAACGGCATCACGGAGATCCAAATCAGTCTTACCCACGCCCGCGAATACGCCGCCGCGAATGCGATCGCGATCGCGGGCGGTTGAAGCTCAGCGCCGGTTAGTCGGCGTGGTGATTTGCTGCTGGGCGTTCGCGGGCAAGCCGCTGGTTTCAAGCCACGTGCGGGCGCCATCGGGATCCCGTCGAAAATACGCCTGACCGGCTCGTGTGAGTGAGGATTCGCGGAGTGACGGGTCCCGGATGTCCTGCGCCCAGGCAATCGCGAGCTGGGGATTCTGCCAGGCATAACCCGTGGCAAAGCCACTGATCGCGGAGTCGCGTTGCGGGGACTGCGGCATCGCTAGCAGATATTCGCCGGCC
>JBEDKU010000295.1:0-3658 GCA_041172045.1 Verrucomicrobiota bacterium
CGTAGCTTTTTGACGATCTCCTCTGGCTTGTGTCTCTTGCGTTTCATGGGGTTCTTCAGCGCCTTTCTCGCGCCGGGGAACTCTCATAGCAGATGGATCAATTCTTGGGGAGCATTCCATCTCCACCGGCAACCATCCACCGGGTTGGCATTACTGCGATTGTCAGAACCTGCCGTTCAAACTCATCCACAAAATCCCTCCCAAGGCCCGGCGAACAAGCTTCGTAGTGGTCTCGAATTTCCTCAAGTTCGTCCGCAATCGCCGGGTGGTAGTCGATCCTCATCTTCTCAAGCGGGTCATCAGCTCATCATGTGAAATCGGAGCGACTGCTCCCGACTCCAATTCCGCATCCCGTGCCAGCGCCAACGCCAGAGCATCCTCATCGCTGCGATCCGCCGCAAGGACGTAAGGATCTTCTACGCTTTCCCAGAGTGAGGCCGCCAAGAGTGCCCGCTCCCTTGCGGGGAGACGCAGTGCTTCAGGGGCGATTTGGTCGATGCTCATGGCATTCTCCTACGCCGGATCCGCCGTCGTGAAAAGCGGGAATCTTCACTTCGATGTTCGATGTTCGATGTTCCACCTCTCCCGCCCTCCTCCGCGGCGCCGAATCCCATCACAGGGCGGTGCAGGACAAGCAGCACCCGTGGTTCTAATCTGCCGGATTGTTCCGTTGCGCGAACCGACCCCAAGGATCCGCTGGGAAGGCGGCGATCAAGTCGGCCCGCACGGTTTCCCCTGAAAGCATTATTCCATCTTTTCGGTGATCAGCTTCCAGTCCTTCTCCGTCACCATTACGAAAAGGCACTTTCCGCCGCTCAGCTCCTCCCAAAGCCCGCCGATTTCGCGGTCGTCCTTCGCATCGGTCCAGCGATCTTTCCCTTTGTATTCCACCGCGAGTATCCTTCCGTCCTCCAGTTTGCAGATGAAATCCGGATAGAATCTGCCGTCCGCCTTTTGTAGGAAAAACGACATTCCATTCTTCCTCACGAGGTTTCTCACCCAGAATTTCACCTTTGCCTGCCGGTCCAGCCAGCATGCGCAGGCAAACTCCTCCTTCGAGTCAAAGTCGCCCATCCGCGGGTAGTAGTGCCTTTCAAACTCATAGGAACCCCACTTGCTAGACGGGTCGTAGAGTCTATCTGGAGCGTAGGCGTCCGGGTGAAACTCGAACTCATACTCCGCCCCGACCCTTACCCGGTCTTCATGACCCTCGCCGAAGAGGAAGCTCTGGCACTCCTTCGCCACCGCCCGCTTCCGCAAATCGTCCACCTGCCACGCAATGAGATTCCGCAGTAGGAACTTCTGCCGGTTCACCCTCGCTAGATCCATCCCGTCCTTAGCCAGCAGCGAGGAAAGCCACGAAGAAACGAACGCACGCTTGCTAGCGTGCGTGATCGACTGATCGTGGATCTGGCGGCAGAACCACGCTGCCAACTTCGCCTCCGTCCAATGCTCCGGCAGGTAGGAAAGACTTAGGTCCCGCTGCAAATCCCGCAGGAACCGCGTCGTCATCTGCCCCGTTTCGGCGATGTCAATCTCTCCAGCGTCACGGACCCGCAGAGCCAGCTTCAGCTCGTTGAGGGCATCGTCGGTCGGGGTGGCATGATAGAGCGGCAACTCCCACGGATAGTCCAGCGCCTCCGGCTCGTCGAAGAGGCGCAGCTCGCCGTTGAGCATCACCTCCATCTGTGGCACGCGGAAATCCAGCCCCCTCTCCGAGGGCGTCTCGAAGATCACCGCCGCTTTCCGGCTGTGTTCCACGGCTTGGCGTATCGTTTCCTTCGTCGCCTCCATCACCGCCACGGCTTGCAGTTCCTCAGCCTCCGCGGGCGTCAGTGGTTGGTTGATCTGCAATTCACGCTTCGACTTTGAAAACTTCACCTTCGCTTTAAGGCCCTTGGACACCTTGGAAACATCCAAGATCTCCACCAGCTTCACGTCCACCGGGGTGAACTTGATCCGCCCTCTGCCCAGATCCAGCCTTCCCTGATCCTTCTTCACGGCGGCCACGAAGTCCTTCGCGTCCGCCTGATCGAAGCCAGCCGATGCCACCAGCGTATCGCGCAGCATGTTCGCCGTCTCTCCGAACTCACGGGAAACCACATACGCGTAGGACCTGTTCAACGCAGCCGTCTCCCGCGCCTTCGCCTGTGGTTGCCGCAGGATGCGCCCGAGAAGCTGCTCCACGCTCTTCTCGTTTTTCAACTCCGCCATGCTCACGAGAATGTAGGCGTAAGCGCAGTCCCAGCCCTCCGCCAGTTGCTGTTGCGTGATGATGAACTTCACCGGGCACTTCTCATCGAAAATCCCTTTCGGAAACTCCTTCTCCACCTGCTCCAAGCCACGCTCATCGCCGGTCGCGATGATGATCTCCTCCTCCGGGATGTTGTGATTCTTCATCAGCTCCGCCTTCACCCAATCCGCGTCCCGTGTCTCTTTGAGCTTCGACCGTTTTTCCGATTGGATCAGCACCAACGGCCGGATGTAGGGCGAACCGGTTCTCTCCTCCACCCGCGCCATTTCCGCCAGTTCGTCCCGCTTGTTGATCGCCTCCGCGAGGCACTTCTGCTCGTCCGGTTCCGTCTCCAGCAGGATCGGCAGTTTGATCATCTCCTCCCGCTTCAGCTCCACGGCGGAAACGGAATGCAAGACATTGCTAGGAACCTTCACGGTGTCCGGCGTAGCCGTCAGTTCCATGATGCCGGAAGGGCGGAACTTCGCCAAGGTGCCGAACGACAGATCCGTCCGCCCGTTGTGCGCCTCGTCCACGATGATGAACGGCCGCCGCAGCCGCAGCGCGTTCACCAATGAGTAGGCCACCCGCCCCTTCTCGGTGATTTTTTCCAGCCCCTCCGCCTGCTCCTCCGTCAGGTTTCTGAAAAGATCCATCAACGCACCATTATCCTCATACACCTTGCGGATCTCCTCGTCTCCCACGTTGAAAGCCTGCGAAGTCGCCACGATCACCACGGTGCCCGTCTCCAGGGTCGAGCGGTTCAGGCTCTTGGCTTCCGAGAGATCCAGCACCGTCACCGGTCCCGCTTCCCGCAGCGCGGCGTGATAGGGATGGTCGCGGTCTTTCAGCGCGTTGATCGTCTGCGTGCGGATCGGCTTGGAGGGCACCAGCCACAGGATCACGCTGTGCTCGGTCTGGAGCAGGGTATTATTCACCAGCGCCACACTCTTTGCCGCCAGCCATGTCTTGCCGCCACCCGTCGGCACCCGCAGGCAGAAATACGGCATCTCGGAGGGGAATTCTCCTTTCAGCGGCATGAACTGACTCTTCTCCCCCCACAGCTCCTCGGTGGTCTTTTGGAATGCCCAATCCGCATCGCCCAACTCCTGGCACTTCGTGAAATACTTCTCCACGCTCTCAAGGCAGCTCCTCTGGTAGTCTTTGGCGGAAAATGATGGCATGATGGGGAAAATACGGGGTGCTTGGGGGCGTGGGCCGGAGGCGAATCAGATCGCTTTGCCCAACTGGAGGGCACGCGGCGTGCATTCGGATTCAAAAAAACTTGAACTCGGTGTTGCCTCGACTAGGTTTTCGCCGGGTTGGGTTATCTCGGCCGGCAGCATGGCTACGGGGAATTCCTCGTGGCCTGTTGTTTTTTCAGGGGATGTTGAATTCACCTTGGGTCAGCGGGGTTTCAGGGTT
>JBEDKU010000296.1:0-3896 GCA_041172045.1 Verrucomicrobiota bacterium
CATCGCCGCCGAGGGCTTCGACCACATCCGCGTGCCGGTGGCGTGGCACTACCATCTGAAACCAGGACCTAACGGCCCGGAAATCGATCCCGCTCTCATCGCCGACCTCGAACCGGTCCTCCGCCGGGCGCTGGAGAAAAAGCTGCACGTCCTGCTCGACTGGCACCATTTCCACGACCTAACCACCGACCCGGCGGCGCACCGCGCCCGCTTCGTCGCCGCCTGGGAGACGATCGCCCGCCATTTCAAATCATGGCCGTCGGAACTTTTCCTCGAACTCCTCAACGAGCCACGCGACGCCCTCACCACCGAGGCCGCCAACCCCATCTACGCGGAAACCATCGCCGCCATCCGCCGCATCGACCCGCAGCGCGTCATCCTTGTCAGCCCGGGAAAATGGGGTGACATCCGCGAACTCGACAAGCTCCGCCTGCCCGATGAAGACGACCGCGTCATCGTCACCGTCCATTGTTACGAGCCGTTCTATTTCACCCATCAGGGGGCCGACTGGGTCCAGCTCCGCGGCCTGCGTGGGATTATCTATCCGGGCCCGCCGGCCACGCCCTTCACCCTTCCGGATTCCCTCAGAGACAACTCCGGCGTTCGCAGCTTCATCGAGGGCTACAACACGCTCCCTGCCGCAACCAACCCGTCCTCTCCCAACACCATCCGCGACTTGCTAGACCTCGCCCGCGACTGGTCGGCCTACTTTGGCAGACCGCTGCACCTCGGCGAGTTCGGCAGCCACGACATCGGGGACCAAGCCAGCCGCACCCGCTATGCCCGCGACGTCAGAACCCTCGCAGAAGCCCGTGAAATTCCGTGGACGCTATGGGACTGGAAGGCCACCTTCGGCTATTGGAACAGCAAAACCAACCAACCGCTCTTCAAGTCGGGTCTGTTCGATTGATCCGCGCGAAACCTTGCGGGTCTTGCTTGTAGGCATCCACGCAGCCACGGCAAATGCAGAATTTCCGATTCTCGGGAAGCAGTTCGATCAACTCCATCGGAATCTCGATCTTACCGCACCAGCAACCACCGGGGTCCGCCACTCCGCACTGGTTCGGACTGGCGCAAAACGAACAAAGATCTTCGCGGATGGGATGGGACATTCTTCGACAAGCAGGTTGAAATCGGCGGCAGCATACCTTCCTCTTCCCCGGGGATCAAACCCCGCGTCACCCGTTCTCCATGAAAATTCTCATCACCGCCTTCGGTCCTTTTGACGGACGCGTGGAAAACGCCTCGTCGCTCGCCCTCCACGCCCTCACAGCGGCCGTCCCCGGAATATGCACCCGCATCCTGCCGGTGGACTCGGTGGTCGCGCCCGCCCGGCTCAAACAAGCGCTGCGACGGATCCGGCCCGACGTCATTATCCTGCTAGGCGAGGCAGCCGGTGCCAAAACCATCCGCCTCGAATCCACCGCCTGGAACGAGCTGGATTTCAAAATCCCCGACATCGCCGGCCGCCAGCCCGCGGCCCGGGCGATCGACCCGGGCTCCCCTCCCATCCACCGCGCGACACTGCCGCTCGCGAAAATCCAGGTCAGCCTGGAAGCGAACGGCCATCAGGTTTCACTCTCGCACGACCCCGGCCGCTACCTTTGCAACCAGGTGTTTTTCACCGCCCTCGACTGGCTCCATACCCACGCCCTCCCCTGCCGCGCCGGTTTCATCCACCTTCCGCTCGCCAGTGACTACCCGACGGACCGCGCGGCCGACGCGCTCGCCCAGGTCGTCACGGAGCTCCGGATTCAGAATCGCTCTGCCGCACCTCCGGCATGAACTCCAGCGGCGCCGCTCCGCTGCGGTCGATGCGCTGGAGCCGCTGGATCGGTCCGTCGGACTCCTGCACCGGCACCACCTTGATATCCACTTCCACCGGCACCGCCCGAAGTCCCTGGATGATCTCGCGCAGGTGGGCCACCGTCGTCTCGGATAGAGTCTGCGGTTTCGCGTGCTCGCGGCCGGTCTCCGCGATGATCGCCTTGATGGCGTCCAACCCGTCCTGGAATCCGGAAAGCTGCGCGACCACCCGGCCGACCGGATCCTCCTCGCCGACACCACCTAGCAGACGCCGCTTCATGAACTCCTTCTTGATGTCCGCCCAACGCGACTTTTCCGGCTCGCTGGCGATGCCTTCGAATTCCTTGAACTTGAGCAAATTAGCCTCCGCGCCTTGTGTCAGCGTCTGCGACTCGTTCCGATAGTGATCGAGAATCAGCCCGCGGATTTCCTCGCGGGTCATCAACGGCATCACCTTCACGGCGATGCGGCTCATGTTCCGGTAGGACCCCTGGAGCTTGAACGGCGGCTCCGTCCGATAGGCATCCTCCTGCGCGGCGCTGCGGATGTATTCCTGGTTCACCCGCAGAATGGTGTCGCGGATTTCAAACAGATGGCGGACGACGGCGACCATTTCCTCGATCTCCGCCGAGGCGTGGTTGCCTTTGAAATCCACGCCCTCGTGACTGCCGGTTTCCGCGATGCGCATCACCGCGTAAACATCCTCCTGGTGTTTGCTCGCCAGACGCGCGAGCACCGGGTTCGCGGTCAGGCAGTTCTCGATGTAACTCGCCTTGAACGCGTCGAGATGCCCGCCGAGGATATCGCCGAGGTTGTAGGTATCGGCACGGTTCGCCAGCATGTCGGGAATCTTGAACTGGGTGCCGCCCTCGGTGTAAGGGTTGCCCGCCATGACCACGGCGACTTTTTTTCCCCGCAAATCGTAGGTCCGGGCCTTGCCGCGCCAGACACCTTCCATTTTCCGCTGGGCGTCACACAGGCTGATGAAGCGCTGGAGGAACTCCGGATTCGTGTGCTGGATGTCGTCAACGTAGATCATCACGTTGTCGCCCATTTCCAGCGCGAGGTTGAGTTTATCCACCTCCTCGCGGGCGGATAGATTCGGCGCTTCGGTGGGATCCAGCGAAACCACTCCGTGGCCGAGCGCCGGACCGTTGATCTTCATGAACGTCAGCCCGAGCCGGTTCGCCACGTATTCCATGATCGTCGTCTTGCCGTAGCCGGGCGGGGAAACGAGCAACAACAGACCCGAGCGGTCGGTCCGTGTGTCACTGCCGACGGTGCCGATCTGCTTCGCGAGATTCTCGCCGATGATCGGCAGATAGACATCGTTGATGAGCCGGTTCCGGACAAAGGAGCTCATCACCTTGGCCTTGAACTCGTCCAGGCGGATCTGCGAGCGACGGTTCTCGATCAAACGCTGCTTCAGCCGCGCGCTGGCTTCGAACGCCGGCACGTCGTGGCGGGCGAAACGCGTGAGGCGGTTGCTTAGCGCCTGATAGTCGGTTTCATAAATCCCGCCGTCGGCGATGACGGCGTGCTGGCCGCGCAACCCCTCGACGCGGATCGAGCTGGAGGTCTCGACCACGCCTAACCGCTCGATCCCGCCGCGCAGCCAGTGGGCGGCGGACTCGGCGAGCCAGGCGAGCACCGGAGTGCGATGAGGGCTGGAATCCAGCGAATCCGCGGTGCGGAGATGACCGCTCATCCAGTCGAAGATCACGAGAAAGCGCTGCTCAGGATCGTTCGCAAGCGGTCCGACGGAATTCGCGAATTCACCCGCAGCCCCGCGCGCGCCGAGCGCCAGTTTGAAATCCGCCGTCCAAGCCGCGGCCTCGGCGGAGGCGAGCATCGGTCCGCCGGACGCGAGTTGTTCGAAAAGATAAGCCGCAGCGTCACCGGCCATCGCTTCCGCGCTCGATTCACTCATCGAGACTAACAAAACCGCGGCGTGCGAACGTTTCACAAACTCCTGCAACGCCCGCTCCAGCGTCGAACGCAGCGGATGGATCTCCGTGGCGGGTGCGCTGAAAAACCGCCGCATCGAGCCATGCGCGGCGACCAATCCGCCGATCTGCCGGCCCTCTTCC
>JBEDKU010000297.1:0-2639 GCA_041172045.1 Verrucomicrobiota bacterium
GGATTTCTCGACGAACTCCGCGGACGCCTGCCCGCCATCCGGATTTCCCCCCACCAGGAAACCGGACCCGCGTGGCTCCCCCAAAAACTTGGTGCTGCGGAAGATGTCTGGGTCACGGAAGACTCGGTTTCCATGATTTACGAGGCGCTCAGCTCCGGGGCCAAAGTCGGCCTTCTGCCGGTTCCGCGCCTTAAGTCCGACACCCGCGTGCTCCGTGGCCTCGCGGACATCAGCAGCGGAGGCTTCATCACCCCCTTCGCCGATTGGCAGTCCACCCACGTTCTGACCTCGCCGCCGGACACCCTGCGCGAGGCGGATCGCTGCGCGGCGTGGATCGTCCGCCATTTTTCCCTGAAGCCGTAAAAGCATTCTCCAAGCTAACAAATCCATGCGCCACCACCTCGTTCGATCCGCCATCGCCCTGCTCGCCAGCGCCGCCGCCACCTTCGCCGACACGCCGTTCCCCGTGGAGATCACGGTGGATGCTGCGAAACCCATCGGTCCGCTCAAGCCGATCTGGCGCTACTTCGGCGCCGATGAGCCGAACTACGCTTATATGAAGGACGGGAAAAAACTCCTCGCCGAGCTCGGCGAGCTGGCTCCCAAACAGATTTATTTCCGTGCCCACAATCTGCTCACCACCGGCGACGGCAGCGCCGCCCTCAAGTGGGGCAGCACCAACGCCTACACCGAAGACGCCGCCGGAAATCCCGTTTACGACTGGACCATCACCGACCGGATCTTCGACGCCTATCTGGAGCGCGGCGTGCGCCCCTACGTGCAGCTCGGCTTCATGCCGCAGGCGCTTTCCACCAAGCCGGAGCCCTATCGGCACCATTGGACGCCGGAGGCGAAATACGACACCATCTATCTCGGCTGGACCTATCCGCCCAAGGATTATGTGAAATGGGGCGAGCTCTGCTATCAGTGGGCGAAACACTGCGTGGAGAAATACGGCCGCGAGGAGGTGGAGACCTGGTGGTGGCAGCTTTGGAACGAACCTAACATCGGCTACTGGCACGGCACCAAAGAGGAGTTCTACAAACTCTACGACCATTCCGTCGAAGGTGTGCGCCGCGCGATCCCGACCGCGCGCATCGGCGGCCCCGAGACCGCGGGCGGCACCGGCGGCGGCTCGCTCAACAAGTTCCTCGACCACTGCGTCAGCGGCACCAACGCCGTCACCGGCAAACAAGGCACACCGATCGACCTGATTTCCTTCCACGCCAAGGGTTCGCCGAAATTTGTCGATGGCCACGTCCGCATGGGGATTTCCAACCAATTGCGGGACATCGAATCAGGCTTCGCCGCTGTTGCCAGTTATCCCACGTTGAAGCACCTGCCCATTGTCATCGGCGAGTCCGATCCGGAAGGCTGCGCCGCCTGCCAGGGACCGCAGAACGGCTATCGGAACGGCACCATGTATTCCAGCTACACCGCCGCCAGCTTTGCTAGAAAATACGAGCTCGCCGACAAACACGGCGTGAATCTCGAAGGCGCGCTCACCTGGGCCTTCGAGTTTGAGGATCAGCCGTATTTCGCCGGCTTCCGCGTGCTTTCCAGCAACGGCATCGACCACCCCGTGCTCAACGTCTTCCGCATGTTCGGCAAAATGTCCGGCCAGCGCCTGACGACCACCAGCACCGCCGGGGTGCCGCTCGCCGAAATTGTGAAAAACGGCGTTCGCAAGCAGCCCGATGTTTCCGCCCTCGCCAGCCGGGATGGCAAAAAACTCGCCGTCATGGTCTGGCACTATCATGACGACGACCTCGCCGGCCCCGAAGCCGCCGTCAGCCTGAAAATCCCCGGCCTCCCGTCCGCCAGTGGCACCGCGACGGTCACCCACTACCGCATCGACGAGACTCGCAGTAACGCCTTCACCCACTGGAAAGCCCTCGGTGAGCCGCAGAAACCCACCACCGCCCAGTATGCCGAACTCGAACAAGCCGGCAAGCTCGCCACCCTCGGGGCGGATGAAAAAACCACGGTTATCGACCGTGCCGCGACCGTGAATTTCACCCTGCCCCGTCAGGGAGTCTCACTGCTGGTGATCGAGTGCGAGTGAGGTTTTTATTTTTAATTCCGGGCGATGCCAAACCTCCCCCGATGTCGATTGGTCCGTGAAGCCAGGCAACATCTGGATTAGGAGACGCCCTTTTTGAGATCCCGCATGCTCCAAAGAAACCCGCCCGCCGAAGCAGCGTTTCCCTTCAGCTTCCGCGCGCCGGACTTGCGTTTCGATCCGAAGCGCTCGCGACCTTTGGCAAACGCCTCGTCCACAAACTGCCGGCTGCCAATTACCGCGCCGTCCGTGAAATACCGGATTCGGCAGCGCAGAACCTTCCCGAGCGGAATTTCACCATCCCTTTCGCGTTCCACCTCCGCCTCTGCCTTTGAAATCCCTTTGCGCAGTGTCTTGATCGCGACCCTTCCATCCCGGTCGATGCTTTCCGCGCTCTTACCAACAGCCCCCGCCATCAGAATCCGGCGGTATTCCCGCGCCACATCATCCGCCCAAAACGTCGCGTCCGCCGCCACGCCTTGATGTGCGCGCAGCGCCCGGACCAAGCCCGCCCGCGCCGTTTTTCCATTCCCCTTCGCCCCGCCGCCGATCGCCTCGCCATAGCTGCTCCAGCGGT
>JBEDKU010000298.1:0-17947 GCA_041172045.1 Verrucomicrobiota bacterium
ACTTCGACATCCTCAACGAACACTACCCCGCCGCCGCCCCGAACACCACCATCGCCGGTGCCGAGGCGCTCCTGACCAACCACTATTCCCGTGGTAAAATCCTCTCGCTCGATGAAACCAACACGGAAACCGAGCCGCAAACCCGCCTGGAGGCGTGGATGTTCTTCATCGGCGGCGGCGGAGTCTACGATGGCCTGGATTACACGGGGTTGGTCTACACGGAGGCCACCCCCTCCGGCGACAACCCTCTTGGAAACGCCATCCGCGGTGCCGTCCGCAACAGTTGGACCTACATGAACCAGCTCCACCTCACCAAGCTCCGCCGTAACCTCGCATGGGTCACTGGAGGACAACCGGGCGGATCCACGCTCCAGGCCAGCGCCAGCATCGGCCAGCAATACGTCGCCTATCTGCACCACGGGCAAAAAGGGACCACCAGCTTCCAGCTCAATTACAACCCGATCATCAACTCCAGCCAGACCGTGGCCCTGAACGTCACCCTCCCCGCCGGCACCTGGCGGGCGGTGTGGACACGCCCCTCCAATTTCACGGAACTTTCCGTCCAAGTACTGAACCATGCCGGCGGGTCCGTCACGCTGGCGCCGGTCACCTACCAGACGGACGTCGCCCTGCGCATCGACCGGACCGGTGCCGGAGACACCACCCCGCCGCCACCGCCCGCCACCACCGCCGCGGTTTCCAATGACGACGGGTCGATTTCCCTCTCCTGGAACGCGGTGCAAGCCTTCGACCTCGGCGGCTACCGGGTCTATCGTGCGGAAACCCCGGTCGTTCCCATCGATTCCATCCATCGCATCGCCGCATTGCCGGCGACGATCACGGATTTCAAGGACGCCTCCGCGGTGTTTGGCAGGACCTATTTCTACGCGGTGACCGCCGTGGATCTGCTGGAGAACGAATCCTCCGCCAGCCCGGAAGTCCAAGCCACCTCCACGCCCGCTTACCCGGCATTGAACGTCTCCGAATCGAGCGCCGGGCAGATCACCGTGCAATGGGCCACCACATCGCCCGGCTGGTATTTGCAGGAAAACAACAGCCTGTCACCGGACTCATGGACTTACTCCTCCCTCGTCCCCTCCGTGGTGGGCGAAAACTATCAGGTCACCGTCGCCCCGAGTCCCCAGCGGCGGTTTTTCCGGCTGACCCACCAGCCGCCGACACCGCCGGAAATCCGCTTTTTCAGCGACGTCCAGGGCGGGTTCTTCCTGGAATGGTCCGCCCTGTCGGAAGGCTGGTATCTGCAGGAAAGCGCGAATGTCTCGCCGGACTCCTGGACCTACTCGCCCCTCGTGCCGGTGCTCGTGGGGGAAAACTACCAAGTCAGCTACACTCCCAGCCCCCAACGGCGGTTTTTCCGCCTCGTCTGGATCCCGCCACCGGCCGCCATCGTCGAGGTCATCCCCGCGTTGCAATTGATCCTCAGCGAAGCCGGCCAATATCTTCTGGATTGGCCCGCGCCCTCCACCGGGTGGCATCTTCAGGAAAGCCCCGACCTCGCACCGGACTCATGGGAGGACTCCACCCGGATCCCGGTGCTGGTGGGTGATCATTTCCAGGTCTCGATCGCCGCCACCGCGCCGCGACGGTTTTTCCGCCTGATCCGCCCGTGAGGCGGCCTCGCCTTGGACCCAGCCGTCAGCCTTTGCGCTGCTCGCTCATCCACGTGTAAAGCGTCACCCACAAGGACAGCGCCAACCCGAACAGCGGGATTTGCAACAGCGACGGCAGCGAATAGAGAATCGACACCACCGGGATCCACACGCCCCAGGTCGCGAACAAGGTCGGCACGATGAAATCCCGGTAATACCCCGCCGTGAAAAACACGCCCGTCCCCCGGCTTCGGAATCCACGCGATTTCCAATCGTAAAGCCACGTCGTCACCGGGCAGGCGAACAACGGGTTGTAGAGAAACTGGTCCACCAGCACCTTCTTCACCACGATCACAAATGTCGCCTCCGCGCCGAACCATCCCGCCTGGCAGCGGTAGAAAAAATCCACCGTGACGCCCATCATGCACCAGAACGGCGCGGCGAAGAGCAGGTTGGAGAAATTCGCCCGGCGGAACCGTCCCCGCTGGAACAGGAAAATCCGCAGCAGTTCCGGGATGAGCGCCCCGGCGACGAGCGCGTTCACCGCCGAGTAGCCGTAGCCCAGACGCGCCTTGACCGCCGCCAGCTCGTCCAGCCAGTCCCGGGTCGGCGGGTAGAAATAGTAGGCCAGCAGTGTCGCGAGCATCAGCCCCTGCACGATCAGGCCCGGCACCACGTTCGCCCGCGCCGCGCGCAGCCCCGCCAACCACGGGGCTTCGCGGCGGATCACTGGAAAAATAGCGGGCTCGCTCGACAAGGCGGCGGACCATGCGACCCGCTCTCCGCTTCTTCAAGCCGCGAGTCAGGATGGTCCGTCCTCCCCCGCCGCATCCGCCCTTGCGCGGCTGCGGTCGAATCTCTAGAAAAGCCATCGGTGCCGGGCGCAACTCTCAAATCCCAACGAAATTCATCCTGGTCGCACACACTCGTGCGGGCGACCCTGATCTGCGGCGGCTGCGTGGCCATTCTTCTGCCCGCCTGGATCCCGGACCGCTCTTCCGCCCAGCTCAGCCGGGGGACCGTCGAGCTACTCCAGGCCCTGCTGCTCGCCGCCGCCGCCGCCGTGATGCTCGGCTCCTCACCGCACGCCGGCCCCAACCGCCCGGTTTGCCGGGTGCTCTCCTTGGGGCTGCTCATCGCCTTCGTCGGCGAGATCGACGACTTTGTCACCGACATCCTCGGGCGCTCGTTTCCAGAGGCTTGGATCGTCGCCCTACTTCTGCTCGTCGCGCTGATTTCCATCCTCCGCCACCGGAAGATCATGCTGCACTTCTTCTCCTCCCTCGGGAACCACGCCGGCTCCGGCCTCATCGGATCGGCACTGCTCATCCTCTATGTGTTCAACCACGTCATCGGCAGTTCCAAGTTCTGGCGGGCCACCCTCGGCGCGGCCTTCTCGCCGGAAGTGCCGAGGATTTGCAAAAGCTACCTGGAGCTGCTCGCCTGTTATTTGATCTTCATTGGCGCGCTCGGCCTGTCGATCACCCTGGCGCGGCGCAGGGAGCTTTTTTGAATCCGCCGCCATGTTTCACATCGTCCTCATCGAACCGGAAATCCCGCACAACGCCGGGGCCGCCGGACGCCTTGCGCTGGCCACCGACTCCACGCTCCATCTCGTCGAGCCACTCGGATTTTCCCTCGAAGACAAATACGTCCGCCGCACCGGGCTCGACTACTGGCAGGATGTGAAAAAGCACGTCTGGAAAAATTTCGAGACCCTCCGCGCCTCAGCCGCTCCCGACGCGCGCTTCTGGTATCTCAGCACCAAGGCCAGCACCTCGCCATGGCAGGCGGAGTTCCGGCCCGGCGACTACCTCGTCTTCGGTCGCGAGACCCGCGGCCTGCCGGAAGAACTCGTCGCTCAAGCCGGTCCGCGCGCCCTGCGGATCCCCATGGCTCCCGGCGGCACCCGCAGCCTGAATCTGGCCACCGCCGTCGCCATCGTGCTCTACGAAGCCGCCCGCCAACAGGACCCGGACTGGTGAGATTAAGCAAAGGCTTGGAAGGAGTTTTTGTCAGATTGCTTCCGAAAGATTAAAGGTCGACCACCACCCGGATCGGGGGTCTCCGCGGAGGCATTTTTCGGAAGATCATGGAGTTATGAAAGGGCACGATTTTGCCCGGATAAATTTCTTGCTATCGGCTGCGAGTGGTCAAGAAACGGCCAGCGGTAGGTCGAAGAGTGCCCCTACTTGAACACGCTCTTCACCTACCGTTTTTCAATTTGGTGAATGATAATCATAAGAAAGCCATCCCTATGCATCTCCCTTCCCTTCCGCTCGTCGGAATATCACTAACTCTTTCTATTTCAGCGACCCAAGTTCAAGCAGCGGAATCGAACCGATCGCACGGGAATGATTCCAAACCCGGACCAACCGAAAAGCGCTTCGATGATTCACGCGGAAACGACCGGGACAGGGAATGGGGTAACGACGGGGACAAGGATCACGACAAAGACTGGGATCGGGATAAGGATTGTGGCAAGGACTGGGATAAATATAAGGACAAGTGTCCGAAACCCGGATGTTCCAAAAAATGCACCCGCGTCGATTACGAGGATGATTGCGACCATGGCCACGGTAATGGCCACGGCAACGGCCATGGAAACGGAAACGGAAACGGAAACGGAAACGGAAACGGAAACGGAAACGGAAACGGAAACGGAAACGGCAGTTCCGGAAACGATGACTGTTACTCTGGCAACGACAAACCCGGCCATGGCAACGACAAACCCAGCTATGGCAACGACAAACCCAGCTATGGCAACGACAAACCCGGCCATGGCAACGACAAACCCAGCTATGGCAACGACAAACCCAGCCATGGCAACGACAAGCCAGGCTATGGCAAGCCCGACCCGGTTTGCGAAGTCCCGGCCAAACCCAAGTTTGAACCCGAGAACCCCCCCAAACCTGCCGGCAAGGACGACTTCATTCAAAAGGAACTGAAGCGGATTGAGTGTGAGGCGCTTGAGAGAATCGCCAGCCAGGACAAGTCAAATACCGGCGGTGGAAATTCAGGGTTCCGCAATAACACGGTCGCCCGCCGCGAAAGGTAACCGCTCCTTCCCATGCTCTGAAGCTCTCGTCCTAACCAAGCAACGCTTGTATCAGAAGGTGGGCCGGCGGCGCGCGCCACGTAGCTGGAGCGGCACGACCTGTCACCCGCGTCCGCATCCCTAACGGCATCACCCAGGTTCATGGCCAGTCCACCACCCACCGCATGGCGTCGTCTCGTGTCGGAAACTGCCGGCAGGAGTGGGTTCGTTTTCGGCCTCCTCGCGTTCGGCCTGTTGCTGCCCACGGTGGTGTCGCTGGGTGGCTCGACCAATTTGATCAACTGGGGTCCCGGACTCATGCTCGCGGGAATCGCTTGTCTGCTGTTGTTCGACAAGGACCGCCACGGTATGCGCGGTGGCTGGCTCCACTCGGGCGGTTTCCTTTTCCTCCTTGGCTTGTTGTTCGTCCGGTCGGGGTTCTCGCCGGACGTCTCGGCCGCGGCCAACCACTCGACGCTGCTCGCCCTGGCCGCCGCCGGCTACCTCATCGGCAAACTCGCCGGTGAGTGGAAATCGCGCGCCCTATTCATCGGTCTCGCGCTGGTCACCGTGCTCAATTTTTCCTGCTCAGTCATGCAGATGGCGGATCCGGACTGGAACCTCATCTACCCGCGCCGCACCGGCGGATTTCCCTCCGGCCTCTTCGCCCACTACAGCTATTCCGCGGCGTTCTGCCTCGGCGCGGCGGGGCTGCTCGTGGGCCGCGGTTTCAGCGAGGGCGCGCGGCTGAAACCGCTCATGATCGCCGGCGTCATCTGCGCCCTCGCCACCATCCCGATCAGCATTTCCCGGGGCGGAAACCTGGCCCTCGCCTTCATGGTCGCCACCGCCTGCGCACTCCTGCTGGCGCGGGGATTCTCCGCTTCCAAGTCGCTGATGAACACCTGGCTGCCCGTCATCGTGCTGCCCGGCTTGATTCTCATTTTCGGCGGCCTGCTCGTCCCGATGATCGGTCGCAACCAGGGGCCCGGCGGCTTTTACGCCGATTCGGTCCGGCTCGACTTCTGGAAGGCCGCCACCGAAATTTCCGCCAACCACCCCTGGCTCGGTGCCGGGGCAGGTGGCTTCGCCCGCGAAATTTTCCACGTGATGGACGGCCTCACCGTGGAACCGGGCATGGTCCACAACGAAGCGCTGCAAGTCGCCGTGGACCACGGTTGGCCGGCACTGGTCATCCTCGCCGCGCTGTTGGGCGTGCCGGTCGGGCTTTGTTTCTGGCGCTTTGTGAACAAAACCGGCGCCGCGAACACCTTGTGGCCGGCGCTGGGTCTCTTGGCGATGGTGGTGCAATCCAACTTCGAGAGTATCTTCCATTCCGCGCCCGGGGTTTTCATCGCCGCGCTCATTCTCGGCCAGCTCAGCCGCAACTTGTGGGGCCGGCAATGCCACGAAACCCCGGCGGGGATCCCACCGCAAAACAACGCCCACCTGCCGGATCGGGGTTTCCTTCTCGCCGTCAGGACATGCGTCGGCGACTATTCCACCGGCCGCGCGGAGGCCGTCACCGAGCTGGTGGGGCTGCTCTCCGGGTCGCAAGACGAGCAATGGCGGCGGGGAGCCTACCGCCTCAGCTATTGGTCGAAAATCCAGGATGAGGCCGGCCTGCGCAATGCCATCAACAGCCTCGGCGAGCGATGCTCCGCCGCCCTTGCCGCGCTGCCGTCCCCCAAGCAACCCGCCGCGGTCGCCCTTCATTCCCGCGGCTCGCGTGTCGTCGGAAACCTCGCGCTCGCCGCCTGCGCGATTCCCATCCTGCTGTCCGGCGCGGGGTTGTGCCGGACTTTCATCCACGCCTGGGTCCCGGTTTACCACCCGGACCGGCTTTCGGTTCACGAGCGCTTCACCGCGCTGCTCCGCCTGGTTGAGAACCGCTCCGGCTTGGGAATCGACCGCAAAGTCCTGGCCGGCGGCTTGGACTGCATCGACGAATTACAAAGCATGGAGGCCCGCGAATACTGGGCCACCGCCTATCGCCCCCGGCTTCTGCGGGCGGTCCCCGGTTGGCGCGCCGACCCCGGCGCCGCACTCCAACTCGCCGAAATCATCGGCTGGGCCGGTGATGTCGAGGCCGCGTTGGAGTTATACAACCACGCCATCGCCGCCCAGGGAAACAACGAGCGGCTTTTCATGGCCCGCGCCTTCAAGGGCCGGTATCTCTACGAGCTCTATTTGTCAGCCTCCGCCGACGGGAAATTATCCCGCAAGAAATTCTACGCCCGGCAGGCCGTCGCATCCTTCCAGAGCGCCATCGCCGTCATGGGCAACCACCCGGGATTCCTCGACGCCAACTTCGTGCGGATGATGCGCGAGTGCGAGGCGGCCGAAAAGAAATTGATGTAGCCACCGCCGGTGAAGCGTGAGTCACAGCGGCTCGATCACCGCCTGGCGGATTTCAAACGCACCGCCTTCCGACTGGAGCCCGATGAAGCCGCCGGTGAGGTTCGCGCCGGTGGCCTTGTTCACTTGCTGGCCGTTGACCAGGATCGTCACGCTGTCCTTGTCGCAGACCACGGTATAGGTGTTCCACTCGCCCACCGGTTTCTCCGCGTCCGCCCCGGCGCGGGCGATCTTATAGCCGCGGATCTGGCCGTCCTTGCCCAGCAACGGCGTGCCTTCCTTGGCAGTGGCACCGGACCACAGATAAAAATCGCCCTGGTTCTTGTGCATCCCCTGACACTCGATGCTCTTCGGCCAGATCGCGTCCGGAGGCGTCATGTGCACGACCACACCGGTATTGCCCGGCTTGGTGAACCGCCATTCCACGGTGAATTTGTATTGCCCGTAGCGTTTCTCCGTCCGCAGGAATCCGTTGGGAGCGCCGGTGCAGACCAGCAGCCCGTCCTTAACCGACCACGTCCCCTCGGCCGGTGCGCCGTCCTTCAAGTGGGAAACCCAGCCCGCCGTGTCCTTGCCATTGAAGAGCGCGGCTTTCGCTGTCGGCACCTCGGGCTCGACTGCGAATGCGGTGGTGAACGAGCAGGCGGCGACCAGCAGGGCGGTCAGGACAGGGAAACGCAGGTTGATAATCATCCGCCGAAACTGACTTCTACCCGCTGGCTTTCAAGGGAAAACCTTTGAAAACCAGCCATTTACAGGTCTCGACGGTGGCGAATGCCCCGGATTTTGCGGCGGTCGGAGTGGCGGGACGTTCCAAAATTCCGCGGCGCGCCGCGGCCCTGCGAAGGAGTGCCGTATCGTGTTTTCCGCAAATGAGGCTGGAGGGGACAGGTTGGAAAGCCTACCTCCGACACCGACATGGAGCCCTTCAAGAACGCGTTTTCCTATTCCAAGGCCCGCTTCATCGCGCAAGCGGTGAAGCGCGCGTATCCGGCGTTTTCGCTGCCGCGGTTCAGCAAAAGGCTGGAGGCGGCGCTGGAGCCGCTGGAGTTGAAACAGCGGATGCACCTCATCGCCGACCGCGTCGAAGCCGGGCTACCCGCGGATCCGCCGGAGCTGCTTGCGATTTTGACGGGCGCACTGGCGGCGGATGAAAACGACACCCACGGCCTGCGCGGATTTCTGGTCTGGCCGTTGACGGAAATCGTCGCACGGCGGGGACTCGGGCACTTGCCAGAATCGATGGCGGCGCTGGCGGTGATGACGAATCGGTTCACCGGCGAGTTCGCCATCCGGCCGTTTTTGCGGGAGCATCCGGAGCTGACCCTGAAGCAGTTGCACGCGTGGTGCGACCACCCGGACGAGCACGTGCGGCGGCTGGTTTCAGAAGGCAGCCGGCCGTTGTTGCCGTGGGGTGGAAACTTGCCGGAGCTGCTGGAGTCGCCGCATCCGACGCTTGCTTTGCTCGAAAAACTCCACCGCGACCCGAGCGACTACGTGCGGCTCTCGGTCTCGAATCATCTCAATGATTTCAGCAAACACCACCCGGAGCTCGTCGTCGCAACGCTCACCCGCTGGCAAAAAGCGAATCCGAACGACCCGCGCCTGGCGAAACTCGCCCGCCACGCGTGCCGCACGCTTTTGAAAAGCGGCCATTCCGGCGCGTTGGAACTCCACGGCTACGGCTCGGCCAAGGCGCTGGAGCTCGAAATTTTCGAGTTGGGGAAATCGTCGGTCACGCTCGGCGGCCATCTGGAATACCGGCTCGTCGTCCGCAATGCGTCGCGGCGTCCGCTGCGAGTCATGTTCGACTACGCGATCCTCCACCGCAAAGCGAACGGCACGCTCAGCCCGAAAGTTTTCAAAGGCCGCATCCGCGAGCTGGCGGCGGGCGAGCAATGGGAAATCACCGGCCGGCACCCGGTGAAGCCGATCACGACGCGCGTTTACCACGCCGGGATGCACGGCTTCGAGCCGCGCTTGAACGGGCGGGCGTTCCCGGCGCTGGAGTTCATGTTGAAGATATAAGGTCCGGGCTTGCTCATCGGGTTCCGAGCCGCCATCTCCACCGGCATGAATTTCGCGGCGGTATTGTTTGATTTCGATGGGGTGCTGGTGGACACCGAGTGGGCGATCTATCAAGCCTGGCTGGGGACCTTCCAGGCGCACGGCCATGATCTGCCGCTGGCGGTTTACACGCGCTGCATCGGCTCGGATTTCGCGACGTGGTCGCCGAAGACGCACCTGGAGGATCTATCCGGGCTGGCCTTCGACTGGCACGATCTGGATGCGAAACGCCAGGACGCGATCATGGCGGATCTGGCGGGCGAGGGGACCATGCCGGGGGTGATCTCGCTGTTGGAAAAACTCACGGCGCGGGAAATCCGGCGGGCGGTGGTTTCCAGCTCGTCGCATCACTGGGTGGACGGCTGGTTGGAGAAACTGGATTTCGGCGGTCATTTCGAATCGGTGGTCTGCCGCGGAGACGCGCCGCAGATCAAGCCGGCGCCGGATCTCTATCTGGAAGCGGCGAGGCGGCTTGGGCTGGAGCCGGCGGATTGCCTGGTGATCGAGGATTCCCTCAACGGCATGCAAGCGGCCAAGGCGGCGGGCATGAACGTGTGGATCGTGCCGAACCGCGTCACCGCGGGACTGGATTTCTCAGCGGCGGATCGCATTTTCCCGTCGCTCGTCGAACTGGCCGGCGCGGTCTGAAATCGACCCCGGTTCGATTGATTTTAAGTTTTTTCACAAAATTTGGAAATCGGTAAATTCAACTGCGATTGGAGTAGGGATGACACGCTTCACCAACATCGCCCAATCCCACTCAGACCAAGCTCCGGGGGGAGCTCGGATGGGATCGGCAGCGATGAGCGGCCTGTCGTCACCAAGCGAAACCACGGCTCGGGAAATCGAGTGGAACGAGTGCACGCAGGCCGGGGGGCCTGACGAAGCGCTCCGTTCATTCCAAATCGGCCCAAGTCGTTCGCTGCAAAACGGAAAGACCGTTGCCTGCCGGGGGGCGGGCCGGTCCGCCCGTATTCCTTTCTGTGATCGCTCGATGGTATGTGCTGTGACTGAAACGCGGACGCCGGGGGGCATCCGGGTTTCAGACACTTTGTTGTGCTAATAGGTCCCTAACCTGATCAGGCCGAAATTCGCTATCTCCGGGGGGAAGTAGCCGAATTTCGGCCTGAGTGCTTTTGCGGGATATGGTTCGCGAGAATTACTTACCACAGCCTGCCCTATGGAGGGTGGACGCTCTTGTCCGCCAGCCAATGAGATGAGAACATGCAGAGCCTCCGGCGCGTTCCCTTTCTCCTCTCATTGACTCCACGAGCGTGTCGTGACTCCTTATCTCCGCTTCTTGCGCTTTGGCTTTTCCTTGGCGCCCTTGCCGAAGGATTTGTGCTTGGTCGGCGGGCCGACTTGGGCGGCGGTTTTGCTGTGAGGCTTGCCATGTTTTTTGGCGGGGAGCGCCGCTTTGCCGGAAACGTGGGTGCCCTCGGTGGTGGGGCGGCCGGCGACGGAGAAGTCCACGAAGCGCTTGTCGAAGTCGATGTTGATGACGCGCAGCGGCAGGCGCATGCCGAGCTGGATGACTTTTCCATCCATGGAGACCCAGGCCATGCGGTGGGCCTCGAAACGCCAGCGGCCGTCGGGCAGGTCCTCGCGTTTCACGACGCCTCGGACGCCCATGTTGGGGATTTCCACCATCAGGCCCATCGGCCGGACGTCGGTGATGAGGCCGTCGAAAACCGGCGGCTTATCGGAACTGGCGACACGATCGAGGTATTCCAACAGCTTGATCTGTTTGGTCTCGCTCTCGGCATCGGACGAGGTGCGCTCGGTGTCGGAAATGTGGCGCGAAATCTCGCGCAAGTCGGCTTGCGACGGCGTGCGGTCATGCGGCTTGGGCGGATTTTCCAACAGCGGCTGCAGGGCGCGGTGCACGATGAGGTCCGCATAACGGCGGATGGGGCTGGTGAAATGGCAGTAGTCGCCCTTCGCCAGACCGTAGTGGCCGATGGGTTCGGCGGAATAGACGGCGCGCTTGAGGCTTTTCAGCAGACCGAGCTTGATGACGTGCTCTTCCGGCGTGCCTTTGGAATCATCCAACAATTTTTGGATGTGCGCGCGGTTGGTGAGGTCGCCGGGGCGGTAGCCGTGGGCCTTCGCGGTCTCGGTGTAGTCGAGCAGGCGGGAGGGATCGGGATCTTCGTGAATTCGATAGACGGCGGGTTTCATGCGCTCGCGGAGGATTTTCGCGACGGCTTCATTCGCGGCCAACATGCACTCCTCGACGAGCTGGTGGCTCTCGGTGTGGATGACGGGCTCGGCGACTTCGGCGCGGCCCTTGTCGTCGAGGCGGATTTTGATTTCCGGCATTTCCAGGTCGAGCGCGCCTTGGGCGAAGCGGCGGGTGCGCATGGCGGAGGCGAGTTTCCAGCCTTCCTTGACCATGCCGACAAGTTGGGGATCGGAGCCTTCCGGCGCGGGCTTGCCGTCGAGAATGGATTGCGCCTGTTCGTAGGAAAGCTTGGCGCGGCTGTGGATCACGGCGTCGATGAATTTCGCTTTGCGGATCTCGCCGGAGCTGTCGATTTCCAACAGCGCGCACTTCGTCAGGCGGTCGCAGTTCGGCTTGAGCGAGCAGATGCCGTTGCTCAGCTCGGTGGGCAGCATCGGCAGGACGCGGTCCACGAGGTAGGTCGAGTTCCCGCGATCGATGGCTTCCACGTCCATCGGGCTACCCGGCTTGATATAGTGCGAAACATCGGCGATGTGCACGGCAAGCGTCCAGCCACGGTCGGTTTTTTCCACCCAGATCGCGTCGTCGTGGTCCTTCGCGTCGGCGGGGTCGATGGTGATGACCAGCTTGTCGCGCCAATCCTTGCGGCGGGCGATTTCCGAAGGCTCGGGCTCCTCAGGCACGGCGCGGGCCTCGGCGAGCACCGCATCCGGGAACGACGTGCGCAGGCCGTAGCGGTGGATCACGGAAATCATGTCCACGCCCGGATCGCCCGGCCAACCGAGCACTTCGATGACCCGGCCGCGCGGCGTGACGTTGCGGTCGAGCCATTCTTCCAGATCGACGACGACGAGCTGCCCCGGCATCGCGGTGGTGTCGCCGACGACATCGATTTTCCCTTCGATGGCTTTGTCATCGCAATCGACCCAGCCGAAATTGCCCTTTTTCTGGTAAATCCCGACCAACCTGCCGGAGCGGCGGACGAGGACTTTTTCCACGCGGCCTTTGATTTCCTCGGTCGGCTCCGGGGTGAATTCGCTGCGCGTGCGGAACGGCCGCGGCGTCGGCTTGACGATGGAAACAAGCACTTTGTCGCCATCGAGCGAGGTGCCGACGTTGCGGCGGTCGACGAGGATGCGGGAGTTCAGGGTGAAATCGATGCCAGTGGCGATGTTGTGCTCGTCGGTGATTTCCGGGAAGAAGAACGCGTGGCCCTTCGGGTGGAATTTGAGGACACCGGTGAGTTGGTTCTTCGGTCGGCTGGCGTCGGCGATCTGGTAGCAGGCTTTTTTCCCTTCGGTGATGGCGCCCTCTTTCACGAGCGCATCGAGCGTCTTCCGTAATTCCGTGACGCGGGTGCCGGGAAGTTTGAGGCCGCGACAGATTTGGGACTTGGAAAGCGGATTGCCTTTGGCGGAGCGGAGGGCTTCGAGAATGGAATCTCGCAGATTTTTGCCGGACATGCCGGGAGCTTGTCGTCTGAAATCGTTCCCCGCAACGGCAAAGGCGGAGCGGGGGCTGGAATTGGAAAATTATCCGTTTTAATCCCTCGCCTCCTGATTCCAAATCAACGTCATGATGCGTTGGTTACGCTCTCCCCGTTTCTTGGCGAGACTCGCCCGGACATTCGCCATGACCTCGTCGTGGGGAACCATGATGGCAGTGCCGTCTTTCATTTCTTTCACCCTGCGACGGATTTCATCCTTCCATTCCGGGCTGATGTCATCCTCGTCATCAAGGCTCTCAAGCAGGTGCGAGCGGTCTTGGTTGGGAAGATGCAGCGCGTCTTTTTTGACTTTTTCGTAAGAAACTGCGGAAGAGTCGGTGTTTGAATTCATAACGCGATTGCTCGGAATTGGCACAGGACGGAGTCAATTTCCGCCCGTATAAATGGCAACGAGGCGAAGGAACAGCTTCCCAGATGAGGCGTTACTGCGGGGAACGCTGACAACAACCGTATCAGTGGATGTACCCGATTCCGTAATTGTCACGTCACCTGAAGACATGGATGTCACCGGCACATCGGTCCAAGTGTTGAGATCCGAGCTCCACTGGACTTTGAGGGCGGCAGAACATTCAGAAAGATCCAGACGAGTGAAAGTGAGAGATGCAATGGTGGTATCAATACTCAAAGAAGGCGCTACCAAAAGACTGCTAAACGTGGGGTCTCCGCCGAGAACCCATTCGAGGCCATTGGTGAGACCGTCATTGTCGGGGTCGGAATCGAAGAGCGCGTCTTCTTCGGTGAGCCCGGCAATCAGCATGGCGTTGGAAAAGTCCTGGAGGGGAATCGTATAGAGATATGCGGCACCGGAATACGCCATGTCATTGTTATTTTGGTTTCCGTTGACTCCAGTTGCGTTGCTACTCTCATCAAACGCGCCCACTAGCACGATGTCGCAACAGACCGCTACTGCCACTCCGAAATGATCATAACTTTCAGCATTGCTTGCTTTCAGGTAAGCTCGTTGGCTCCAAGTTGTGCCACTCCTTCCGAAAACATAGGAAGCTCCCGCTCCCGTAGCGCTGTTATTATTTTGATCGCCATCGATTCCAGTCGAATTGCTTGATTCATATTGTGCCCCAACGACGATCGTATTTCCTGAGATTGCCACAGAGGAACCAAATTCGTCGGATTGTTCGGTATTGCTTGCCTTGAGATAAGCTTGTTGACTCCAAATGCTACCACTGCGAGTAAAAACGTAAGCGGCTCCAGAGCCACTGGCACTTTCGTCATTTTGGTCGCCGTTGACCCCGGTTGCGTTGCTAGCCTCTAAATTCGCTCCCACTACGACGGTGTCACCCGAGATGGCAATGGAAAATCCAAATTGATCGCCATACAGTTCATCGGTATTGCTGGCTTTAAGATAGGCTTGCTGACTCCATGTGGTGCCATCACGTATGAAAACATAAGCAGCTCCGGAGTTTTGTCTACTATTGTCACTCTCATCACCGTTAATCCCCGTCGCCATGCTGTCCTCCTGGTACGCGCTTACGACCACGGTATCTCCTGAAATCCCAAGTGGGTAGCCAAAGAAATCTCCCTCACCGGTGTTACTAGCTTTTAAATAAGCCTGTTGCGTCCATGTGGTCCCACTGCGCACGAACACGTAAGCCGCTCCGGACTCGTACATGCTTTCATCGTGTTGATTACCATTTACCCCAGTGGCGTTGCTGCTCTCCCTCAAAGAGCCGACGATCACCGTATCGCCAGAAATTCCCACAGTTGCTCCAAAACGATCATTCGGACCCGAATTGCTGGCTTTGAGGTAAGCCTGTTGATTCCATGTTGTGCCGCTTCGAACGAATATGTATGCTGCGCCAGAATTGCTGCTGTCGTTATTACTCTGATCGCCATTGATCCCAGTCGCGTTACTATCCTCGGTACCAGCACCAACAACCAAAGTATCACCGGAGATGGACACCGAGCTTCCGAAGTCGTCTTCAACATCTGTATTACTAGCCTTAAGATAGGCTTGCTGAGTCCAAGTATTGTTACTACGCGTAAAGACATATACCGCGCCTGCTGCCGGAGCACTATTGCTGCTTTGGTTGCCATCGATGCCAGTAGCGCTACTATCTTCATTATATGCTCCGACGACAACCGTGTCGCCACTGATCGCCACACTTGAACCGAAGGAATCTATAAATCCAGAATTGCTAGCTTTAAGGTATGCTTGCTGGGCAATAGGGTCGATGGTGATTGGATACTGAGCTAATCGATCATCCACTGTCACTCTCAGTGCAGAACGTCCCGCTTCCTCAAACCTGACGAAAAGAAGCTTGCCGTCTGCGTCCCAAGCTTTGAGGCCGCCGTAGGACAAAGTTGCACTGCCGTTATCGGCCAGAAAGCTCACAGTATTACCACCTTTCGAAACTTGCGGGTGAAGATCACCACGAACAATGAAATCAAGCCGAAGCTGTTGGTGCGTTTCTTGCCTCTCGGGTCGTTGTTTGAATGTCCAGCCCTGTTCCAAACCCCGGGCGTCGTTTACAAACCATTCCGTAAGATTTTCATCGCGCAGGATAGACAATTGACCTCCTTCACATTGACTTGTTTCGCGCAATGCGGCCTGTGCAGCAGTAGCTTGAAATGTGCGCGCCCCATAGCTGATTAGTTCAAGCCCCCACGTCCAACCGCCCTGATCCGGCGTAACCGTGAAGCCTTGACCATCAAATTTTGCATTCCATTGCTGCCCGGGATTTCGGGCGGACAGAGTACCGTCTCCCTGCTGGACCACGGCATGACGTCCCGCTTCATAGGTGGCTTGAATATCAGACCAATCCGAGGAGTTGAGACCCTGCGGGACGGCCTCCATTGTGGGTGGCCAAACCGGCGGGGTTCCTGCGGGAACAGTCCCAAACGGAAGGAGTGCTATGAGGAGAGTTGGAAGAAAGGATTTCGGGCGGTGGTAATTCATGGTATTGGCGGTTCGGAAAGAAAAACGCAGGCTCCCAGTCCTAGTGGACGGGGAGCTTAGAAGTCGCACGAAGACGACCGCAACGGCCTTTAGCCGCTCCCGAAGAAGAGACCTGGACATGCGCCGCCGCCTCCCCGGCCGTTTGTCAGGGTTAGCGGCATCGTTAGCGGTCGATGCCAACCGCTTCGTGGGAGGGATTCTAAAATCCTCGACTACTTTCGTGGATGACAACAACACCAACCGAATTCGTTAGGATGGCAAGAACCAAATGGGCTGCATCTCGAAAACTTCGTCCACAATCAGATTTGGTTTATTTTTGGTTGCTCTCATTTCAACAAATTTGGGACTGTCAATGCTCAAGAAAAACGCCCGAGAAAAAGGATTGCGGGGCGTGAAATGCGGGATAGGGTATTGACCATGTGATTGCGAGGGTGATTGAGGCATTGTCAGCCTTCAAAATCTCGTATTTGCTCACCGCCTGTGAACTTCAATTCCCATTCCGCCATGAAAACCCACTCCATCCGCCGCCCGAACGGCTTCACCTTGGTCGAACTTCTCGTCGTCATCGCGATCATCGCCGTGCTGGCCGGGGCCGGATTCGCCGCCGGAAACGCCGCGATCCAGAAGGCGAAAAAAACCACCGCGCTCGCCACCTGTACTGCGCTGGAGTCCGCAGTGAACAATTTCTACACGGAATACGGCGCCATGCCCGAAGATCCTGTTCCCACAACCGCGCTAGATACAAGCAAGGCTACGGGCATCAAGCTAGTGACCGTATTACTTGGCCTTCCAGAAACTGGGACACCCATCAATGCTCGTGGAATCAAATTCCTCTCTGTCAAAGAAGGTAAAAGTAAGAAGAACGGAATCATCTACAACACGGCTGGCACATCGATCGCTGGTCTGTTCGATCCGTGGGGGGGTGGGTATTTTGTTGCACTCGACGATAACTACGACGAAATCGTCGAAACCACTGTGTCTGGCGTAACAAAAAAGCTAAATGGCCGCCGCGCGGCGGTTTGGTCCCTTGGGGCTGACGGTGTAAAAGGCACAGGCGGCCTCGCCGGCGACGATGTGAAAACCTGGTAAGCCGACTCTCCATTCCACTCTCAAAACCCAGGGAAGCCCCGTCCAGCTCCGGCTGCGGCGGGGTTTTTTGTGGGGTGAAATTCAAACCAATTCCCAGTCTTCCAACTGTAGTCCATTCACGCGTTGGAATTCCCGGCTGTTGTGGGTGACGAGCGTCAAATCCAGAGCAAGGGCCTGCCCGCTCAGTTGGAGATCATACGGTCCTATTTTATTGCCGGTTTTTTCCAGCTCCCAACGGATTTCCGCCGTTTTAACCGCGGAATCCCAGTCGAACGGCAGCAAATGAAACGGCTCTAAAAAGTTGCCAACCTTGCGACCTTCTCCCTGTGGGTCCCGGCAGCGAAAAACTCCGGCAAAGAGTTCGAAAACACTGACCATGGAAACTCCGCAATCTTCCGGAGAGCAGGCTTGCAATCGCTCGATCACCCGGGGATTTCCCCGCATCACCGCAATGCAGACATTGGTATCCAGCAGGTAAATCATTTTGAAAAATCAGCGAGCGGTGGAAGTTCGCCTTGATCAGGGCGACTGAAATCAGGGTCATCAATTCTGATCTCACTAAAAAAACCTTCCGGCCACTTCGTTGCTTTCACGGGGGATAGAAAGACACCATCACCCAAACGCCGAATGTTCACCTCCCTGCCCTCGAAACGAAGCTCCTTGGGAATTCTCACGGCTTGCGAGCGACCGTTGACGAACAGTGTCGTATTCATGTTTGGTATATACCGGATATTTTCAGGAGGTCAATGATCGACTACCTTCTGATTTTGCAGTTTCCGCAGCGGATTGAGGCCACTAGGCTCGCCAAGTGACGATGAACGCAGGAGCAATGCTGGTAGCCGCGCCCGAGCGCTGGGATGAGGCGTGTTTCGCCGTGCCGGCGGTGCGCGCGCTGGCGGCGTCCGGCTTGGGCACCGGGATTTTATGCCCGGCGGAGCAGCGGGAATTCTGGACCACATTGGAGGGAGTGACGGTGCTGGATTTCCCGGTGAGGGCGAAGGCGAAGATCGTGGCGGGGGAGATTTCAGGAAATTGGCAGGCATCGCTGGCTTGGGAGCACGGGTTCGCGGCGGAGGTTTTCAAAATCGCAGGAATTCCACGGCGGCTCGGCGTGAACGAGCGGAAGCTGAAAAAACTGCTCACCCACCCACTCGGATTCTCGACCGGACCGCTGGAACAC
>JBEDKU010000299.1:0-2749 GCA_041172045.1 Verrucomicrobiota bacterium
GTTGGCCGCGATCAACGTCTTGCATCCTCTTCAGCGCTCAGCGCAACTCTCGTTCGATATGCGAGGGCTCCTCGTCGAAACCCGCGAGATTCTGGTCAGGCGTTCCGGGGGGGCAAGCCGCGATGGCGAATCCCTGCCGGGAGTTCTCCTGCGTGCGGGTTCCCCGGCGAATGGCTCTATCCGAATTGTGGTGCGCGCTGAGACAGGAGACCCCATTCGCAGTTGTCGTAAAGCCATCGATCCGCAGTCCTATGAATCACTCCATCACTCGATCCATGATGTCGGAATTGTTCGACGTTAAACGGAATGAGAGGCCGCCAGAGAATTTCATGAGGGATTTCATCGCGGAGTTTCACAAGCGCAACGATACAACCCGTCTCAAGCCCCGCCGATCCACTTCCAGCAAGAAGAGTCGTCCGGACTGATTCCTGCGCCACCACTTTTCTCCCCACCCCGCCTCTTGGCAGAGTCCCACACGTGCGCGTGTCTGCCGGAGGCGGGGTTTTAGCGGTCTATCTCCAACACCGCCGACGTGAAAAATCCGCTGCCGCGATTCGGCGGCAGCGGAGTGGAGAACCCGGTGAGATAGGACCACGCTGACGGTGGCGGCTTCCAATATGGTTAGTAATCCCGGTTGGCGAAGAGCTGGACGGAGAAAACCATCCCGTCCCGATCCACGACCGTGCCGATGCCGGTATACTGATAGATGTCTTCCCGCATGGTTTTTTCGTGTGGGGCGGACCGCGACCAGAGCCTCACATAGGTCGCTCCGTTGCCGCCGCGGCAGCAAACCACGTTCTCTGCCACCTGGCGGAACCCCATGGTGGACTGGGCTTTCATCGCCCGTCTGGTGAATCCCTGATGGTTCGCGTCATTCGAAGTCGTGCCACGAGTGCGTAGGAGGTATTGGGCGTGATCGCGCGCCAGCGCCGCAAGACCGGGATCGCGGATGAGTTCCTGTTTGCTCCTATCGTGACGGTAGGCGTTCACCCCGCGGAACACCTGGTTGGAAAGGTTGGTTTCTTTTGGGGTGGAGGTGGACATATAGACGGTGATCGTCTTGGATGGAGCCGCACAGGAGGTTAGGCAGGCAATGCCCAAGGCGACAACCGCGCCGAGGTTTTTGGATTTCATGTTGGTAGGTGGTTAGTAACCGTAACTCCTCCGGAATGCCTGGAAGTTCAACTTCCCGACCAGTCCACCGCAGTTCGCGGCGGTCTTCATCAAAGGGGTTGATAGGTCAATCGCACCCGCCGTGCCAATCGGACTCGATTGCCATACCGCATTGGTATGGAATGAGACATAGGAGCGTTCGCTGAATGTTCGAGACGCGTGGAAGTCAATATCCCCGCAATCGTTTCAAAGGAGCCGCAACTTATGCAGGCTTTGTGATTCGACCGGTTGTCATCGGTCTATTTGAGTTCGATCCGTTGGTTTTGGATGTCGCAGTGTGTCACATTCGGTGACTGGAAGTATGAGTCGGTGGGGGCAGGGATTATCAGGGCATTGGACTTTGCGCTGAAGAAACGCCTGGTGAAAGCAATCGATCCATCGGTGGCAGCTTCGCCGAATAGTGCACGGCGCGATGCCGATTGTCGCCGAAGGCGAAGTTCAGCGATTGCCCGTCTTTGCTAACGAAGCCGTCGGGGTAGTTCATGCGTCCATTGGGGCCATCGGCCGATTGCTGCTGGAGCACACGCCGCTAAGGTCAGGTCTTCATGTCGTACGACCGGACAGGGAAATATACGGAGTTCACCGACGAGCAACGCCCGCTCGGCGTCCAACTTTTCGGCGTGGACGGCGAGCGGATGGGCGAGGCTGCGAAAAAGATCATCAATTGGAAGCGCCCGGACTTCATCGATATCAATTTCGGCTGCCCGGTGAACAAGGTGGTCGCGCGCAACGGCGGCTCATCCCCGATCAAGGATCGCCCGGTCCTCGCGGCGGTCGCGTCCGGCGTGGCGAAGGCGGTGGGCGAGCGGATCACGTCGAGATCTTTACCAGGATTTCTATCAACGCCGGTGCCGTCAATGTAGTCGCGGGTCCAGAGCGACACCGGTAGCAGTCGGTCCCCATCGCGGTGCAAGAACGGACGCGTTCGCAAGGCTACGACGGCGAGGTGGCCTGGAACGTGATCGACGCGGTGGCCCGTGCGTTGGAAATTCCGGTCATCGGCAACGGCGACATCCACTGCGGCATGTAAATGGGGGCGTGCCGTGCCATTCAACAAGGATGTTGATCCGTGAGAGCTGATCCCATTTAAGCCAGCACATTCAACGGCGGGTAGCGTCTCAATCTGAATCCGGGCTTTCCTTCCCGCCGTGGATGGCCTATTCGTTCTTCAAAGATTCGAAGATACCGACATTGTGAGTCCTTCCGCCAAAACCTCCCGGAGAATCGATCCCGCATGCGGAGTGCATGCAGGTGGGCGGCCTGCCTACATGGACGCCAATGCAGGGGCGGGTCTGCGTGCCGAGGAGGCGAAGCTCCAGAGGCGGATCGAGGTTTTTTGTCAGCCGAAGAATCTATTGGGATATCTCGTCATCGCCTTTCGGCGGCGGAGGCTGCTTCGCAAGCTTAGGGCGCGGTTCGAGGTTCCTTATGCGATGTTCGTCGCCCAGGGCGGAACCCATGACCAGAAGCGACCGTATGACCCACTCAACGACTACGGGCTTGGGCGTGCAACGATTCCCACCAGCATCGGTGCGGGACTCGTGAAGAGCATCATCGGCATGTTCCGGCATTGAAC
>JBEDKU010000300.1:0-4972 GCA_041172045.1 Verrucomicrobiota bacterium
GGAAAACCACCGGCAGCGTCCACATCGCCCGCCCGCCGAGGAACGCGCCCCACAACCCCACCGCCACCATCGCCACGATGTGATCCAGCCCTCCCAGCGGATGCGTGAAACCACTCACAAAGCCGCCGACGGTGCCCGTCTCGCTGTGCGCGCCGGCCATCGTAGGCAGGCAGAACAGCAGCAGAACCAGCGTCAGAGGAAACGTTCCACGAAAAACCCCGATCCGTTGCCATAACGCATGATGAGAGGAAGTTAGAGTCGTCATTTCAAAATGAATTGGAGGCTTCTTCTTGGCGGACATTCCGGAGGCCGGGCCGCACGGGAACTCTACGCAGTCGCGGTTCCACTTGCCAAGGCGGATGCGCTCCAACGCCAAAATGGCGGGTTCGGCGATGGATCTCGGATCTATTTGAGTTTTCAGGGATCGATCACTCTTGGAATATCACCACCGTCGTGCGCGGCGCGACTTTGGCGACGCTGCCAGCCTCGACCGGCTTGCGGGTCACCAGGTTGGTCAGCTTGCCGGTGGACTCCGGAGCCTTCAGGTCGAAGGTCTTGTCCGCACTCATGTTCATGGCGATCCAATACGGGCCGTATTGTAGTTGATAGAAATCACCGCGTCCGGCGAAGATGCTTTCCTTGCCGGCGGTGAAATCGATCCCGTCGGGGATCTTCGCGATCGGCAGTTTTTCACCGGCGTGGGCGGAGACGAACGAGTCGGGATAGCGGTGGCCGCCATTGGCGAAGCCGAAGTTGGTCCAATCCGGGCGCGTGTATTCCATGCCGGACGGCGTATAGTCGATGTCCAGCTTCACCGTGGCGACGCGGTCACAAACGGGCGTGAGGTAGTGGACGCGGCCGAGGAAATTCACCGCGTTGCGGGCGCGCCAGTAGAGCGACGCGTAGAGGATTTCCCTGCCGTTCTTGATGGCGACCACGCCGTCCTCCTCGTCGGTGAACACAAAGTCCGGCTGGTCCCATGACATCGGCAGACGGTTGGCGCCCGGTGGCTGGGCCTTGATGATTTCATAACGCTCCGGCACCGCGAGCAGGCTGAAGGTGACGCGGAAGCCGTCGTCCTTCTCCATTTGCTTGGCGATGGAAAAAAAGAACTGATTGTCGGCGAGCATCTGTTGGGAATAGGCGACCAGCTTCGGGTCGAGCGTGGCGGCGGAGGCTTGGAACGGCGTGCCGTCCCAGGACGTGCGCTGGTCGTAGGTGACGTCGCCCGGGAAACGGGTGTCGCGCCAACCAACGATGGTTTCCATGACCATCGCGCGGTTGCCGTCCTGATCGAGCATCGGGTAGCGGAACGGCGCGCGGGCGGCGGCGATTTTCACCAACTGCGCCTTGATCGCCGGATCACCGGGCTTGTCGTGTGATGCCTTGGTGGCCTCGTAAATTTCGACGACCCAGTCGAGGACCTCGCCATAGTTTCCGACGAATCCGAGCTCCTTGGTCAGGCCGTCCGCGGTGATTTGGTAGAAATTATCGCCGAGCGGGCGGGTTGGCTTCCCGTCTTTCTCGCTGCCCAGCCACGGCTCGAGGCCGATGGATTCATAGAGGTAACGAAGCGCTTGTTCTTCCGGCAGGGCGCTGGCTGGAGCGACGACCGCGAGGCCGCGGTTGGCCAGATAGATGCCGTAAAGATCGTTGATCATCGACTGGTTGGTGTATTGGCGGCGGTGCCCGCGGTGCCAGTCGCGGCAAGCAACGAGCATGTCCCGGAAGGCGTCGCGGCGCTTCACGTGCCCGCCTTGGCCGTTGTCGATGGATTGGTCGAGTGTCGGCTTGAGCTCGTTTTCCAATAGGGCGAGAACCCCACCGGCAGGTCCGAGGCCGAACCAATCGGGATTGTAGGTGGAGGGCTCGGCTTCGGCGAGTTTCGGGTTTTTGAGGTAGGCGCGGTAGAGCGCGTCGAGACTGGTTTGGATTTTCGCGATCGTCGCGGGTCTGCCGGCGGCGTTCGTCCATTTCGTCTGGTAGGCCTTGGCAAGGAAGAGCGTCTGCATCTGGTTGCACGGGCGCCTGGAGTCCTTCAGCAGCCCGTCGATCTCGCGGTTCACGCGGGATTTCGCGGCCTCCAGGACCTCGATGCCGGGGCCGGTGCGGACGGGCGCGTTCTCCGGATAGACACCTTGTTTTTCGTCGGCCGGCGGGGTGAAGCAGCCGTCGGTGTGGGTGTAGGCGCGGTAGAGTCCTCGCGTCGGCGCGAGCATGGATTTCTGGTATTGCGCGAAGCTGGTGCCGTAGCCCGAGATCGGCCCGGTGGCGCGGATCTCGCAGTGGATGCGTTCCCTGCCCTTCGTCAGATCAAGCGGCAGCGGGCAGGTGCGGTAGAGAAATCGACCGGGGTAGGATGGCGCGTCGGCTCCGATTTCCAGCGCCTCGATGTCGCCGAGGTGGCGGTAGCCGACCTGCTTGCCCTCGACGTGGAGGGTCATTGGGTTGTGGTTCACGTCCTCGCCCCACAGCCGGAGGGTGAAATAGTTCTGCCGCGCGGGGTCGACGCGGACGACGAATTTCAAGATGCCGCCCTGCCAGGCCGGATCACTACCGGGCAACAAGCGCCGCGAGGACTCGCCGAGGCCGCCGGATTTGAAATCGGAAAGCTTGGCGGAGAGATCATGCTGGGATTCCGAGGCATCATTGCCGAAGACCAGCGTATCGAGGATTTCAGCGGAAACGGAACCTTGAACAACCAAGGCAAAGGCGGCGAAATGAGGCAGTAGATTTCGGATCATCGGGTTTGAAGGACAAGCGCCGCTCGGCACTCATACAAACGCATCCTTTCGTGGATTCCTACACGGATTGTAGGCCTCCATGGTTACCCAGCCGAGTTCGTCCGTCATCCGAGAACCGCTTGGACCATTTCCTGGCCGGAGCGGCGGATCAACGGGCGAACAACAAGCAGATCGGTGAGGGCGAGGCGACGGTGTCGACCGGTGCGCCCAGCAACCCGGTGGCCGGATCGAGCGGCAGGACGCTGATGGTGTTGGAATCCATGTGGGCGCAGAGCAGCCACTTGCCGGTGGGGTCGATCTTGAAGTGCCGCGGGATCTTGCCGCCGCAAGGGGCGTGTTGGAGAAGCTTGAGCGAACCGGTCGCCCCATCGCGCTGATAGACCACGATTGAGTCGTGGCCGCGGTTGGAACCATAGACGAAGTTGCCGTTCGGATGAACTTCGATTTCCGAGGTGGTGTTCTTCCCGGCAAAGTCGGCGGGCAAGGTCTGCACCGTTCCGAGTGGGGTGAATTTTCCGTCAGCGTAGGAAGCGGCGGTCACGGTGTTCGCAAGCTCGTTGATGACGTAGGCGTTTTTTTCATCGGGGGAAAACGCCATGTGCCGGGGACCGGCACCGGGGGTGATGGCCAGTGATGGCAGCGGTTCGCCGAGATTCGAGGTCGCCGCGTCAAACGGAAGGACGAAGACTTGGTCCAGTCCGAGATCCGGAACGAAGAGGTGCTTGTTCGCCTTGTCGAAATAGACTCCGTGCGCGTGCGGGCCATCCTGGCGGGGAAGATTGGGACCGGTGCCGGTGTGTTTGATGACGGATGCGGTGGCTCCGGGAATTCCATCCACCCCCAGTTTGATCGTTGCGAAACTACCATCGCCGTAGTTTGCGACGGCGACAGTGCCGCCAGTGGAATCCACCGCCACGTGACACGCGCCCTTGCCGCCGGCGGATGCCTCGCCGAGGAATTTCAAATCATTGTTTTCCCCGATGGAAAAGGCCGCGACGGAACTCGATCCATCGGGAAACGGCGTGCTCGGAGCACCACAGGCGTAGAGCAGAGGCTTGCTGGGATGCTGCGCGAGAAAACCGGGGTTCTGGTATTCCGCCGCGAGCACCGGCTTGGTCAGCTTGCCGGTGGTGGAATCGAAATCCGCGAGGTAGATGCCCTTGCTTGCGGAGTTTCTACCGGTATTCGTGCCGATGAAGACGGGAGTCGCTTGCAGCGTCGCGGTGAGGACGAGGAGCGGAGTGATGAGTTTTGGAATCATGGCGAAAAGATGGGGTCGAGGGTTTCGGTCCGGATTGTGAAATCAAACAACGGACTTAAACCCTAGACCACTTTACTCATACGTCGAATCCGAAATGCCGCTTCGCATTGCCGAAGCACACCGCGCGGATCAGCCCGGAGAGCGCTTCAAAATCGTCCGGCAGCTCGCCCCGGTCGGCCTCGCCACCGATGAGGTTGCAGAGGATGCGGCGGAAATATTCGTGGCGCGGGAACGACAGGAACGAGCGCGAATCGGTGAGCATGCCGACGAAGCGCGACAGCAACCCGGTCGCCGAAAGCGCGTCGAGCTGGAGCTCCATGCCGTTTTTCTGGTCGAGGAACCACCAGCCGGAGCCGAACTGGATCTTGCCGGCCACGGTGCCGTCCTGGAACGCGCCGGTGAGGCAGGCGAAGAGGTAATTGTCGCGTGGATTGAGGTTGTAGAGCACCATCTTCGGCAGGCCGCCACCGGTCGCCAGCGCGTCCAGATAGGTCATCAGCGCCGCGCCTTGCGGGGTGTCGCCGATGGTGTCGTAGCCGGTGTCGGGGCCGAGTTTCCCGGCCATGTCGGAATTCACGTTGCGGGCGGCTCCGAGGTGGAGCTGCTTGGTCCAGCCTTTCGCCGCGTCGAGCTGGCCGAAGAAAACCATCAGATAGAACGAGAATTTCTCCTTTTCCTCCGGCGAGGCTGCCTTGCCGGCGCGGGCGCTGTTGAAGATCATCGCCGCATCCTCGTCGGTGCAATGCAGGCCGGGCAGGCGGTCGAGGCCGTGGTCGGAGAGACGGGCGCCGGCCGCGTGGAAATCATCATGGCGTTTTTGAAGGGCGGCCAGCAGGTCGGATAGATGGACGATCGCCATGTCCGAAGCGGCTTCGAGTTTCTCCAGCCACGGATTGAGCAGCTCCGGCCGGTCCACGAGCAGCGCCTTGTCCGGGCGGAATGTCGGCACCACCAATGTCTTCAAGTC
>JBEDKU010000301.1:0-10200 GCA_041172045.1 Verrucomicrobiota bacterium
GTCGGATTCCGCCAGAGTCTGGCGCGCCTGCACCACCACCGTGCCATCCACCGCCGCGGCGGAGGTGGCGGCGTTCAGTTGGTCCAGGAGCTGGTCCTGGGCTAACGGGGATCCGGGCGGAATCCAGTCGTATTCCGCGGCGGTGTAGTTCCAGAGGTGGTGGTGAGAGTCGATCATGGGATTGAGGAGCTACGACACTCTTGTCGTAGGCCAATGTGAAGCGAAATGAAACGCGCTGGAGCACTTCGCTTTCGCCTCTCATTGGCCCGGCGGACAGGAGCGTCCACCCTCCTTACAGGAAGAGCAGCTTCATGTGGCGGTCCAGCAGGTTGCCGGTGACGTTCTTGGCGACGACTTCCGAGTTGTCCTTGAGCGCCTGGATGTAGGTGTCGCCGAGTTGCGCGGCGATTTTGAATCCGACGTGAAGGAGCTGGCGGAGATCCGCGTTGTAGCCGGGGTTCGTCGGGATGTGGCGCAGCGCGTCGGTGAACTGCGTGCTGGTCCAGCCGTTGACCTCCTCGGCGGAAGGAAGATTGGAATCCTTGATGTCGATGACGGTCGCGTAGGGCTCGCAGAGCGCTTCTTTTTTCTCCAGCGCCTTGGCGTAGATCATCTTGGCGAGAGCGAGTCCTTCGCCACCGGATTCGGCGAGGCCGACGATTTCTTCGAGCCAGTTCGTCCCGGCGGTCTTGATGTGAAGACCGGCACCGGTGCGTTGGATGGCCTTCTTGATATACGGATAGATCGAGAACTTGTCGGAGCCGGAATGGACCGAAAGTTTCAGGGCTGGAGGTAAGCCGTAGGTTTTGATGGCATGCGCGATGACGGCGAGGTCGTCGTTGAACTCCTTTTCAAACTGCAACGGATCGCCGACGTAATCGACACCCTTGTTGAAACGACCGGTGAACTTCGGAGCGATCGTCTGGATCGGGATGCCCTGATCGGCGATGGCGGCGAGGATGACGAGCAGCTCCGGCGGCGTTTGCGGGCTGTCGGTTTCATCCATGGAAACCTCGGTGACGAAATTGTCCACGCCGCCCTTGGCCGCGACGATGTGTTGATAGATGGCGGCTGCCTTCTGCGTGGCCTTGAGGAATTGGTTCGCCGTTTTTTCGACGTCCGCGCGGGTGATTTCGAACGGCTCGGAAATGCCTTCGATGGCGACGGTGCCGATCAGTTCGGGATGTTTGGCGATGAATGCTTCCACATCGGCCGGATCCGCGGCTTCACCGATGTCGTCGGCGACGTCGAGCGTGAAGAAATCGCACGGTCCGACGAAGCGGTCCACGGTGGAGAGGTTGATGTGGTCGGCGTCCAACAGATACTCGCCGGTCCACCCGAGGTCGGCCACCGCCTGGTCGGCGGCCTCGCGGGTCTGGATGGGCTCGGAGCCGATGATGTTGTGCTCGCGGTTCGACTTGTTCCAAACCGGGGTGATGTCGATGCCGAGTTTCTTGGCCTCGATGAAGGCGGCGAGTTGGGCATGGGCTCCGTTGGCGAAACGATCGCCGACGCCGAAGGTGTATTTAGGGCATGTTTTCATAGAGATAGATTAGTTGACTTCGATGATGGCTTTGATCGCGCCGAGTGCGGGATCGGTGAATTTTTCGAACTCGGATGGAACTTCGGAGAACGCGATGCGGTGGGTGATCCACAGGTCGGTGTTGATTTTTCCCTCGCGGATTAACTGGATGATGTTGTCGAAATCCTCCGGCATCGCGTTGCGCGATGCAAGCAGCGTGATTTCGCGACGATGGAAGACCGCGGCGTGCGGGAAGGTGAGGTCGGAGGTGGTGATTCCAACGTAAACGACGCGGCCGGTGAAGGCGGCGTAGTTGAAACAGGTGGACATCGACTTGGGGCTGCCGGTCGCGTCGATGACGACGTCGGCGAGCTGTCCGCCGGTGATTTTTTCCAACTCCGCGAGATGCGAATCATCCGTCTGGAACTGGATGGCGTGCTGGATGCCGAGGTTTTCCTGACAGAAATCGAGGCGGCTCCGGACCATGTCCATGACGATGGTCTTCACCTCCATCAGCTTGAGGAATTCCAAACAAGCGAGGCCGATGGGGCCCGCGCCGATGACGAGCACGGTCTCGCCGGGCTGGGGATTACCGCGCTGCACGGCGTGGTAGCCGATGGCGAGAGTCTCGACCAGCGCGAGCTGGTCGTAGGAAAGATCGTTGCCCGGATGCAGCTTGCGGGCGGGCACGGCGAAGACGCCCTTGCGCAGACCGCCGTTGTTATGGACTCCGATGACCTGCACGCCGGGGCAGCAGTTCTGCGCGCCTTTTTTCGAAGTCGGGGAAGCGGGATCGTTGACGTAGGGCTCTAACGAGCATTTGTCGCCGGGCTTCACATTCGTCACATCGTCGGCCACGGCGACGACTTCCAGACCGAGCTCATGACCGGGCGTGCGCGGATAGGCGAAGAAGGGGAATTTTCCCAGATAACAGGAAAGATCGGTGCCACAAATGCCCATGCGGTGGGTGCGGACGAGCGCTTCGCCCGGGCCGGGTGCGGTCGGCTCCGGTAGATCGACGATATTGATCTCCTTGGGCGCGGTAAATTGGATGGCTTGCATCAGTTGTTCTCGGAAAGGCCTTCGAGATGGCCGGAGTTTTTAACAGGAGCGAAAACGGCAAGGACGTCTGCGAGCAACTCGCGGTCGATCGGCATTTCCAGCCACTCGGCCCACTTGCGGATGTTGGCGGGATTCGCGGAGCCGGCGACGGTGGTGGCCAGGCCGGGATGCTCGCAGGAAAACTGGAGCGCGAGCTGGGCGATGTCCACGCCGCGGTCCGCGCAAAGCTTGGCGGCGGCGCGGGCGGCGGCTTTGACTTCCTCGGACTCCTTGAGCCACTCGGGCAGCGGTGCGTTGGTGAGCAGTCTGGCAGAGAACGGTCCGGCGTTCATCGCGCCGATGTTTTTCGCGGCGAGACGCGGCAGTAGATCATCCACGTAGGAGGTGTTTTGCAGCGTGTAGCGGTTGTAGGAAAGCACGCAGTCGATGACGTCCTCCACGTGGTCGAGCACGGTGTTGAAGGTTTTGAGCGGGTAGCAGGAAAATCCGACGGCACGGACTTTTCCCTGTTCCTTGAGTTTCAAAACGGCGGGGAAGGTCTCCTCCCAGATCTGCGGGAGTGGCACGAACTCGACGTCGTGCAGCAGGATCACGTCGAGGTAATCGGTGCCCATGCGGTGCATCGAGACGTGCACGGATTCCTCGACGCGTTTGGCGGAGAAATCGAAATGCGTGTTCGAGTAGCGTCCGAGCTTGGTGCCTAGCAGGTATTTTTCGCGCGGGATGCCTTTCAACCCAAGACCCAGCATGATTTCCGACATCCCGCGGCCGTAGTAGGGCGAGGTGTCGATGAAGTTCATGCCGAGATCGATGGCGGTTTTCGTCGAGAGCATCGCCTCGTCGAGCGTGATCGAGCGGAATTCCGCGCCGAGCGAGGAGGCGCCGAAAGAGAGGATGGGCAGGTCGATGCCGGTTTTGCCGAGTGGACGTGTTTTCATTCTAGAGCAGTGAGCGGATGGAGGAAATCGTCTGGCGGGCAGCGGTTTCGGGATCGGGCAGCGGGAATATTTCGGCGGAGAGGTAGCCTGAATATGCGATTTCCCGCAGCGCGGCAATCACCCGAATGGGGTCGGTGTGGCCGAAACCCATCGCCTGCCTGTTGGAATCGGCGTAATGCACGTGGCCGATATGCCGGCCGGCTTCGCGGATCGCAGCGGCGAGGTCGCGCTCCTCGATGTTCATGTGAAAAAGATCCGCGAGCAGGACGACGTTTTTTAGGTCGTGGAGTTCGAGGAATTTCGCGGCGTCGCCGAGGCGGTTGAAGAGGTTGGTTTCGTAGCGGTTGAGCGGCTCGTAGATGAATGGCACGCTGTGTTTCTCAGCACGCTCGCCGCAGCGGCGGAGGCCTGAGGCGAGTGAATCGGCCGTACCTCTTCCTTGCATCGAGCCGAGAATCGCCGGTGCTCCGAGTTGCCCGCCAAAGTCGATCATCGCGAACACGAAATTCAAAGCTGCGTCGCGTCGAGCCTCGTCTGCGTCAGTGATGGAAAGTTCGTGGCGAAGCATCCCGGCACCCGTGCCGACGGCGGCGATCGCGAGTCCGTGCGCGGCCGCCAGCGATTTCACCTCGTCCACCGAAACGAAGTCCGGCCCGGGCAGAAACAGTTCCACCGCATCGAAGCCGATCATGGCGGCAGTCGCAAACGCCTCCGGCAGAGGTGTGCGGAGCAGGAACGGGCCGGCAAGGGCTTCCGGGACTTGCGAAAGAGTGATGGCGGTTTTCATCGAGGGTTTCAGCGACCCGCAAACTAGGGCCTGGATTCTCTGGTGAACATCGAAAAATACTAGCTCATCCTGAAGCCATGACTTAAACTGCTACCATGACCAGCCCGATTCCCAAAGGCACGATCATCCCGCCGCCGGGCCGACCGAGTTGGGGTGGGGGAGAGGGCTTGCCGCTGCTCTACCTCGGCTGGGGGCAGCGCGATTTCGCCAAGGAACCGCTGGCGATCCATCACGATCTGGGAACCAATTATTATGTCATCCTGAGCGGGGAAATCATGGTGAACACCGGGCTTTCCGCGCAAATCGTGCGCGGACCGGTCGCATTGTTGTTTGATCCGGCCTGTGCGTTCGGCATCAGCCAATCCAAGTCAGCGACGGTGGAGATTCTCGTCTGGATCTGGCAGGGGGATCCGGTTTTACCGGAACTGCGGCCCGAGCCGGGTGGCTTCCAGATCATGAACCTGCGGGCAAGGTCGGTGGAGGCATTGACAGAATTTCACGTCCGCTGCCGGAATGAAGTGGCTTTGGCGGACGCCCAGTTGCCCCGCACCCTCGCGGCCTTGCGCGAGTTGCTGGAAGTCGAAATCCTGCGGGGAAACCACCCCGCGCCCGCCGAGGACGAGATGCGCTGGACGCTCGCCCGCACCTGGATGGCTGGAAATCTGGCGATCCACGCGCCGGTGCCAGCGCTTTGCGACTATCTGCGGATGTCTCCCAGCACGCTGCACCGGTTTTTCCGCGCGCGGACCGGGCTGTCGCCGGGCGCGTATTTCCGCAAGGCAAAAACCGAGGAGGCGCGGCGGCTCATCCGCGAGGAAGGCTGGCAGGTCAAGGCGGTCGCCTATCACCTCGGCTACCGGCATGCCAACGATTTGAGCCGCGCGCTGGCGGGTAGCAACAAACCTCAACAAACATCCGCTCGAAATCTACCTCCAAATCCATTATGAGAGCTTCCATAGATCAGAACTCGCTCTATCAGGACGGAGCACTTTGATTGCGACCCAGTTCGTCAATCCAGTTGAGGTGCCGTTACCGAAGCACCGTCAGCTTCCCGGTGCGGATGGGATTGAAGCCCCGCGTTCCCACTCGGGTGGGGTTGTGGGCAGAATTGCCGACTTGTTGGACTCGGCTGGTAGGGATTAGGGTATTCTGTTGTTTGGCGGTGCGGCCGTTGATCAACAAGGCGACTTCCCCGCCTTTCATGCCGCGGAAAACCAAATCCAGACTCAAACAACCCATCTACCCATGAAACCGTTTCGATCCCCATTGATTCTCATCCCGATCCTCCTTGCCGCTCCCCAGGCATGGGCGGACGACTACACTTGGACGCAAAACTCGGTCGCCACCCAAACTTGGACCACTGCCGACAATTGGCTCGGCAGCACCGTGTTTTCAGGTCCTGGCGGCGACACCGATACGCTGGCCTTTTTCGAAGATACCACCACGCCGCTGCTGAACGGGACCAACGCCATCATCACCAGCGTCCCCGCCTTGACTCTGAATACCCTCACACTCAAGGGCCTGGGAGCCGCAGCGACAGCCGCCGCCGTCGTCAACATCGGCACCGCGGGTGGCACTACATGGACCCTTGATGGCACCGCTCCCACGGTGAACCTCAGCGGCCTCGCCGGTGCGCAGCCTCTGACTTACACGGTCGCGCAAAAACTCGCATTAAGCCAAACCACCACGTTCACCGGGAATGGCACTGCGAACTTCAACTTCTCGGGCGTGATCAGCGGAAGCGCAGGTTTGGTGAAATCCGGCACCAGCACCATGGGGCTCAATGGCGGCAATACCTACAGTGGCACGACCACGGTCAACGGTGGGACTTTAGGCCTTGCTGGATCTGCAGCAAAAATCAGCAGCTCAAGCCTGGCTGTGACCGGAGATGGCACTTTCCGCATTGATAACAATCTGAATTCGAGCGCCACCAACCGGCTGGGCGACTTGCTGGCGATCCACCTGGCGGGCGGCACCTTTTCCTATCTGAGCGGCAATTCGGCCACCAACTCGACTGAGACGGTCGGGGTGATCACCACCGCCGGGGATCGCAATGTTATCAGGGTTTCCCCGACTTCGGTGAATGGCTTATCGGGCAACGCGGGGAATGCCACGTTGACGGCGGCCAGTTTGAATCACACGCCCGGCAATGCGGTCCTTTTGGTCAATGGTCTCAAACTTGGCCAGGACAGCAGCTCGACGGGCACCGGCCGCTTTCTCCTGACTGCCGCCCCGACCTTGGTCGGCACCACAGCGGCGACGAACACCGGCATCAACAGTGCCGCCAAGGACACAGTCATCGTTCCCTATCTGGTCGGTGAGGCCGGCACCGCCATGGGCGCGGTGGGCACGGCGAGCGGCACGCCGAACACCTTCGTCACCTACAACGCCGAGACTGGACTGCGGCCCATGAACCTGAACGATGAGTTCACCCAGAATGCCATCACCGCGGGCACCAATGTGCGGACCAACACGGACACATCGGTTGCCAACTCGGTATCGATCAATGCGCTGGTCGTGGCGAACGCAACGACCAACATTCTGATTAGCGCCAACAGGACTTTGACCATCGCCTCGGGGGCGATCTTGTGGACGGGCGGCACCACGGGTGCGCAGATCAAGGGCGCGTCGCTCAACAACGGCGCGAAGCTGGATTTCGGCAGCCAGGAGGCCATGTTGACCGTCAACAGCGCAAGGAACGGTGAAATCGCCGTCATCATCACCGGCTCCGGCGGCCTCACGAAAAGTGGCGGCGGCACCTTAACGCTCTCCGGTGCCAACACCTACAGCGGCGATACCACCGTCTCTGCCGGGACACTCAGTTTGACCACAGTCAATTCCAATAACGACAGCTCCAAGGTCACCATCGCCAGCGGCGCATTTCTCAACCTCAATCACGCGCTATCGGAAACCGTCGGCAGCTTTTACATCGACGCCGTGCTGCAGGCCGAGGGAACCTACGTCGCCGACGGGACCCAGACGGGACTTGAGATCGGCACGCCAAGGATTACCGGTGGTGGCAAACTGGTGGTTTCCTCCAGCCCCCCTGCCAACGATTTCACCGCATGGATTGAGGACTTCAGCGTGGGAGCGCTAACCGGAGCCAACGACGACTTCGACCACGATGGCCTCGCCAACGCCGTGGAGAATATTCTCGGTTCCGATCCTTCACTGACCAACCCCGGATTGACTGGGATTTCCGCCACTGGCAGCACCTTCAAGTTCAGCCACCATCAGTCCAACACCATCGCGTCCGATGTGGCCAAATCCTATCAATGGTCCACCGATCTGGTTGAATGGAAAGCCAGCGGCGAGAACAATGCCGGCGGCACCTCCGCCACCATCGCGGAAGCAACCATCACCGACAACGCCGCACCGGCCAATGACGTGATCGAGGTTACCGTCACGGTGACCGGCGGCTCGTCGGCCAAGGTCTTCGGGCGGCTCGTGGCCACCAAGGCTCCCTAATCACGGCGCCCGCCGGACTGGGTCGCTCTACTTCGCTGGTGATCCGCATGGAAATGCATGTGGGTCACCAGCAGGTTCTTATTGATGCACTCGTTCCTGTCACCGGGGAACCGATCCACTCCCATTCATGCAGAAAGTCCACGTCATCCGTTTCCGTCCTTTTTCCCGCGCCCGCCAGTGGCTGGCGGGAACTGGCGCCTATCTAACAATGTCGGCCGGTAGTGCCTCCGCCGCGGAAGATCCGGCCGCGAAAGCGATTGAATTCCAGGTCGCGGCCCGCTCGTTCGGCATCACCTATTCCTTGGACAAGGATGGGGCGCTCTTGTCGGAACTGCGGGATTTCGAGCAAAAAGACGCGGACCGTCCAGTCAAGGGGCAGGTGTTTCCATCACGCTTCATCAGGACTCTGAACCGGTATTGCCACGGCCCTCGTTACACCGGCCCCCTGGCGGTCAGCCTGCCGAATGGCGACACCTCGTTGCAGTTGATCTATGATAGCCATAACCTCGTCCGTGAGTCGGCTGACATCGAGCATACGACCATTGTCGTGCGCGACCGCGACCATCCGGTTTTCATCGAACTGCACATCCGTTCCTACCAGAAGGACAACATCCTCGAACAATGGATGGTGCTGCGGAACGAGACCGGCGGGTCGGTCTCCGTCGCACGGCTGGATTCGTTCTATTTCCAAAGCGAAAACCGGGAGGGCACCTATCTGGAGTGGTACGACAGCACCCAGAATTCCGAAGCAGGGAAACCCGAACGGGAAAAACTGCTCAAGGGCTGCAAACTGTTGGAAAGCCGCCACGGCAACCGCCATGTGTCGGGACCGGAGCCGTTCTTCAACCTCGGATTCGGTGCGCCATTGGCCGAGGAATCCGGCCTGTGCCTGATCGCCGCGCTCGCCTGGTCCGGCAGCACACGGCTGGCTTTTGAGATCGACGACCGGGACACGCTGGAAGTTTCGTGCGGGGTGGGTCGCCCGCTGCCGGTGATAGTCGAGCCCGGTGGCCGCTTGGAAACTCCCGCCTGCGTCTTTACCTTCAGCGCGCGCGGCAAGGGGCCGGCGAGCCGGGATTTCCACCAATGGATGCGCCGCCACGGAATGCGCGATGGCGACCGCCTGCGTCCGGTGGACAACAACTCCTGGGAGGGCTGCGGCATGAAGATCTCGGAGCAAGCCGTGCTCGAAATGATGAAATCAAGCGCCAAGCTGGGCATCGAACTCTACGTGCTAGACGACGGCTGGTTTGGCAATGGACCCACTGCCAGAGTCAACGACCGCACCGGTCTCGGCGACTGGCAGATCAACCGCGAGCGGTTTCCTAACGGGTTTGCGCCACTGATCGAGGCCGGCAGGAACCACCAGATCGATTTCGGTCTTTGGTTCGAACCGGAGATGATCAACCCCGCCAGTGAATTGTTCGCAGCGCACCCGGAATGGGTGATGCGGGTCCCAGGCCGGGAACTCGACCTCCAGCGGGGGCAGGCCGTGCTCGACCTGTCAAACCCGGAAGTCCAGGAACACGTTTTCAATTCGGTCCACAACCTACTTGCGCAGAATCCGGGCATCCGCTTTGTGAAATGGGACGCCAATTCGAGCATCAACAATCCCTATTCGCCCTATCTCGGGCCAGCGCGCCAAGGGGAGTTACACGACCGCCACTTGGCTGCCTATCATGCGATCCAGGCCAAGCTGGTCAAAGCGCACCCTCATGTCGATTTCCAGACCTGCAGCGCCGGTGGCGGCCGGGCCGACCTCGGAGCCATGAAAAACAGCCACACCTTCTGGCCCAGTGACAACACCAATCCCAGCCATCGCCTCGGCTCCATCTGGAACTTCTCCACCGTCATGCCGGCCATGGCGATGACCAGCCACGTCACCCATGCCGGCGAGGGATTCGCGACGAAATACCGTTTCGATGTCTCGATGATGACCCAACTCGGAATGGAAGTCGATCCACGCGCCATCTCGCAGGACTACCTCGCCGCCTCCAAGTTGGGAATCGAGTCATACAAAATGATCCGCGAGATCGTGCAGAATGGGGACCAGTATCGTCACCAGAACCCGTTCGACTCCACCACACCTTCCCTCAATTTTGTTTCACCAGACCGCTCCCAAGCGGTGATTCTGGCCTATCAGACCGGCGGAGTCACCTCCCCTCTTACGGTCGCCAGCCCGCTGGCAGGCATCGACCCGGATCGAACCTACGTCGCCACCGAGCTCAACCTGCCAAGCGGAGATTCCGAGCCGCGGCTGAGCGAAGGCCACGCCCGGAAGGGAAGCGAATGGATGGAGCGGGGCGTTCCACTGGTCTTCAAGCGTCAGTTTGACAGCGCCGTGGTGAAACTGGTCGCCGTCGATGGCGGTGAGTCCCGCCGACGAGCCGACGATTCCAATCACTAATTACAAACCATGAAAC
>JBEDKU010000302.1:0-7141 GCA_041172045.1 Verrucomicrobiota bacterium
CGCGTTGCGCGCCGCCCGTGAGACAATCACGCTGCTCAAGAACGAGAACAATCTCGCGCCGCTCAATCCCGCGAAACTCAAGACCATCGCCGTCATCGGGCCGAATTCGGATCGCCCCCTGCTCGGCGGCTACAGCGGCGCGCCCAAGCACAACGTCACCGTGCTCGAGGGCATCAAGGCCAAGGTCGGCGACCGCGTGAACGTACTCCACAGCGAAGGTTGCCGGATCACCTCGGAAGGCGGATCATGGCAGCGGGACGAAGTCCATCCGAGCGATCCCGAACAAGACCGCAAGCAGATTGCCGAGGCGGTGAAGGTCGCGAAACAGGCCGATGTCATCGTTCTCGCCATCGGCGGCAACGAACAAACCGCTCGCGAATCATGGAATCTCAGCCACATGGGCGACCGCACCAGCCTCGATCTGATCGGGCGCCAGGATGAACTGGTGAAGGCCATGCTCGATACGGGCAAGCCGGTCATCGTGTTTCTTTTCAACGGCCGACCGCTCTCAATCAACTACGTGGCCGAAAACGTGCCCGTCATTTTCGAATGCTGGTATCTCGGTCAGGAATGCGGCCATGCCGTCGCCGACGTGTTGTTCGGCGATGTGAATCCGGGCGGCAAGCTGCCGATCACAATTCCGCGGTCCGCCGGGCATCTGCCGGCCTATTACAATCACAAGCCGTCCGCTCGCCGGGGCTATCTGTTTGATGAGGTTTCACCGCTGTTTGCCTTCGGTTTTGGCCTGAGTTATACGAAGTTTTCATTCGATAACGTCCGCTTGAAAAAGAAGAAAATCGGCCTGGAGGAATCCACGCAGGTCCTTGTGGACGTCACCAACACCGGGAAACGATCCGGCACGGAAGTCGTTCAGATGTATGTCCGGGATTGCATCAGCTCGGTGACGCGGCCCGTGAAGGAGCTGAAGGGCTTTGAGAAAATCTCCCTCAAACCGAAAGACACCCGGACCGTCGCTATCGACATCACGCCGGAGCTGCTCGCCTTCTGGGACATCGACATGAAGTTCCGCGTCGAGCCCGGTGCCTTTGAAATCATGGTCGGCAATTCCTCGCGCGATGCGGACCTCCAGAAAGTGACGCTCACGGTGACCCCATAAACCCACGTACCATGTCAGCCAGTCCCCAGAAACTCACCATCAGCGAGAAGATCGGATACAGCGGAGGCGATGCCGCCGCGAACTTCGTGTTCATGTCGATGATCCTGTTCCAGCTGAACTTCTACACCGACGTCTTCGGGCTGACGGCCAGCGCCGCGGCCGCCATCCTGCTCTGGCCGCGCTTGTGGGACGCGCTGTTCGATCCGATCATGGGCGTGCTGGCGGATCGAACCCGCACCCGTTGGGGCCGGTTCCGGCCGTGGATCCTGTGGACTTCGATCCCTTGGGCCGTCGTCATGGTCCTCGCCTACACCACGCCCAAGGGCTGGAGCTACGGAGCCATGATCGCTTACGCCGTCATCACCAACACGATGCTGATGACGCTCTATTCGATGAACAACATGCCGTATTCGGCACTGGGTGGCGTCATGACCGCCAATCTGAACGAACGCGCCCGGCTCAATTCGTTCCGCTTCGTCGCCGTCAACATCGCGCAGTTCATCGTCGGTGGTTTCACGCTTCCGCTCGTCGCCAAGTTTTCCGCCGGCCACGACCGGCAGCACGGCTGGCAGATGACCATGACCATCTGGGCGGCGGTGTGCCTCGTTCTTTTTCTGGTCGCCTTCTTCAGCACCAAGGAGCGCGTGCAGCCGCTTGCCGAAGTGAAATCCTCGCCCGAACAAGATTTCGCGGACCTACTCAAGAACGGCCCGTGGAAAATCATGGCGCTGATGACTCTGGTCCACTTCGCCATCCTGTCGTTCCGCGGTGGTGCGCTTTTCAATTACTATCATCACTACGCCGACAAGGCCGCGATGTTCGAGTGGGTGCAAAGGCTTGGACTCACCGCGCCGGCAGGTGCTCCGCCAACCGGCGGGGTGCTGGAGTGGCTCGGTTACATCGTGCACGGTGACATGTCCGACCTCGCTGGCTCCAACGTGGCCGACGTTTTCAACAGCATCATCAACATGATCGGCACCGCCACGACCATCGTGGTCATCATGCTCTCCGCCTCGTTCGCCCGGAGGTTCGGCAAGAAGGCAGTCGCGGTGGCGGGCTTCGGATTGTCCGCGGTGAACGCCTTTGCCTTCTATCTGCTCAAGCCCGGCGACGTGAACGGCATGGTCGCACTCACGGTGCTCGGCTCCATCGTTTACGCACCCACGGTTCCGTTGATCTGGGCGATCTACGCCGACGTCGCGGATTATTCCGAGTGGAAGACGGGCCGCCGATTCACCGGCATGGTCTTCGCCACCATCGGCTTCGCCCTGAAGGCCGGGCTGGCGCTCGGCTCCGCGTCGTTTCTCTGGATCATGGCCGGATTTTTCAACTACGACACGAAGCTTCCCGGTGCACCCGAGGCGTTGGCAGGCTATCGCGCCACGTCAGGCATCGTGGTCGGCATCCTCTTCGCCATCTGCACGGTTCTGTTGATGGCCTACAAGCTCAACAAAATGAAAACCATCGAACTCGCCGAGGAGCTCGCCGCGCGGCGGCTTGAAGCGAATCCCGTCTGACAAGCATGAAAACCATCATCGCCATCGGTGTGTTCCTCGCATCCCTTGCGGCCGGCGCATCCCCGGCAGAGCCGCCACTCAAGGATGTCTTTGCAAAACACTTCCTGATTGGAGCCGCAGTGAATACCGCCCAGGTCTCCAGCGAGGATCGACCGGATACCCGGTTGCTCAAACGTCACTTCAACTCGATCACTCCGGAGAACTCGATGAAGTGGGGAAGCATTCATCCGCAACCGGACCAGTATGACTTCTCGGAGGCCGACCGCTACGTCAGCTTCGGTGAGAAAAACGGCATGGTCGTCATCGGCCACACGCTGGTCTGGCACAGCCAGACTCCGGGCTGGGTTTTCAAGGATGCGGACGGAAAATCCGCAACCCGGGAGTTTCTGCTAGCCCGCATGGAGAAGCACATCCGGACCGTGGTGGGCCGCTACAAGGGCCGGATCAGGGGATGGGACGTGGTCAATGAAGCGCTCGACGACAATGGAGAGCTGCGTCAGTCCCGGTGGCTCAAGATCATCGGCGACGACTACATTGTGAAGGCCTTCGAATTCGCCCATGCTGCCGATCCGGATGCCGAGCTCTACTACAATGATTATTCGCTGGAAGATTCCGCCAGGCGCAATGGAGCCGTGGCCCTGATCCGCACGCTCCAGGCCAAAGGAGTGAAAGTTTCCGGCATTGGCACCCAGACCCACGCCAAGATGGATTGGCCGACTCCGAAGATGGTGGAGGACACGATCACCGCCTTCGGGGCGCTTGGCGTCAAGGTGATGATCACCGAGTTGGATGTGGACGTCCTGCCTGCGGCGACCTCCAACCTCGGCGCGGACATCAGCCTGCGGATCGAAAGCAACCCGAAGCTCAATCCCTATGCCGCCGGCTTTCCCGAAGCCGGGCAGGCGGCGCTTGCCAGACGTTATGCCGAGTTTTTCGCCTTGTATGTGAAACACAGCGACATCGTGGACCGAGTGACGTTCTGGGGGATCACCGATGGTGAGTCATGGCTCAACAACTGGCCCGTTCACGGCCGCTCGAACCATCCGCTTCTTTTCGACCGCGGGGGAAAACCAAAGCCCGCGTATTCGAGCGTGATCCGCACTGTTCCGAACCCCGACTAACCCATCTCCCGCCATGTTCCGTGCATTGTCACTCTTCGTTTTCCTGTCGCTCATCGCGCAGCCATCGTCCGCGGATTCAGTTCTGCGCTATCAAGGCCCGGCCACCCATTGGACCGAGGCGCTCCCTGTTGGAAACGGTCGGCTCGGAGCGATGGTTTTCGGTGGGACCGGTGAGGAACTGCTGCAACTCAATGATTCCACCCTCTGGTCCGGCGAGCCGAGGGACTGGAACAATCCCGCCGGTCCCGAAATCATGCCCCGCATCCGCGAGGCGGTCTTCGCCGGACGCTTCCATGAGGCGGAGGAACTCTGCAAGAAAATGCAGGGTCCCTATACCGAAGCCTATCTGCCACTCGCCGATCTCCGTCTGGCATTTCCCAAGTCCGAGCCCGCTGGCATTACTGAATACCACCGGACGCTCGATCTTGACCGGGCGGCCGTCACCGTCACCTACCGGCAGGGAGACACTTTGTATAAACGCGAGGTTTTCTGCAGTTTTCCGGACCAGTTGATTGTCATCCGTCTAACCGCGGACCGCCCCGGCAAGATCAACCTCCGTGCCGGGCTTTCCAGCCAGGTCAAATGCGAACCCGCTTCGACCGATGGCGACGTCCTCGTGTTGCGCGGTCGCGCGCCGGATCACGTGGAACCTTCCCACGGCAGGAAAGACATCGAGGCGGTTCACTACAGCGAAAAAGGCACTGCCTTCGAAGTGAGGCTCCAGCCCCGGATCAAAGGTGGGCGCATGACTGCCGGGAAGGACTCCGTTTTCATCGAAGATGCGGACGAGGTCACGCTGCGGCTCTCGGCTGGCACCAGTTTTAACGGCTTCAACCGTTCGCCCTCCAAGGAAGGCAAGGACCCGGCCGCTCTGGCAAAAGCGGATCTGGCGAAAGCGGCAGCCCTTGACGACGACGCCCTGCTCGCCCGGCATCTCGCGGACTATCAGAACCTCTGCCGCCGCGTAAACTTGGATCTTGGCGGGGATGCAGCGCTATCGGTCATGCCTACCGAGCAGCGACTCGCGCGTTTTGCCAGCGGCCAGCCGGACCCCGGTCTTGCCACGCTGCTGTTCAACTTCGGCCGATACCTGCTCATTTCCAGCTCCCGTCCCGGTGGCCAACCGGCGAATCTCCAGGGCATCTGGAACAAGGACGTGCAGCCGATCTGGAGCTCCAACCACACCATCAACATCAACGCGCAGATGAATTACTGGCCTGCGGAGGTAACCAATCTATCGGAGTGCCATCAACCGTTTCTGGATTTCATCAACCATCTTTCCATCAACGGACGGGAAACCGCACGGATCAACTACGGTGCCGGCGGATGGGTCTCCCATCACAATTCGGATATCTGGTGCCACAGCGGTCCTGTGGGCAACCATGGGGCGGGCGATCCCGTTTGGGCGAACTGGTCTCTCAGCAACGCCTGGCTCAGCCGGCATCTTTGGGAACATTACGCATTCACCGGCGACCGGAAATTCCTGCGAGACAAAGCATGGCCCGTCATGAAAGGTGCGGCGGAGTTCTATCTCGATACCCTGGTCACCAATGCCGACGGCTGGCTCGTCACCATACCATCCACCTCTCCCGAACACCGCTTCAAGCTGCCTGATGGAAGCACTGCCGCCGTGAGCCAGGGAAGTACGATGGACATGGCGATCGTCTGGGATCACTTCACCAACTGCATCGAGGCCGCACGACTGTTGGAGATCGAGCCGGACTTCATCAAACGCGTCACCGATGCCCGCTCACGTCTCCTGCCGATGCAGGTCGGAGCGCGCGGTCAGCTCCAGGAATGGTTCAAGGACTTTGAGGAAACCGAGGTCCATCACCGGCACGTCTCCCATCTCTTCGGCCTCTATCCGGGGCGTCAGCTCACGCCGGAGTCGGGTCGTTTTTACGAGGCTGCAAAGAAAACTCTCGATATCCGCGGTGACGACGCCACCGGCTGGTCGGTCGCGTGGAAAATTAACTTCTGGGCGCGGTTCCGTGATGGCGACCACGCCGCCTCGCTGATCAAGTTGCTCCTTCGTCCCGTCGCGCAAAAGGACGGATTCGGCCTCATCGGCGGGGTTTATGCGAATCTGTTCGACGCGCACCCTCCCTTCCAGATCGATGGGAACTTCGGCTACACCGCGGGGATTGCGGAAATGTTGCTGCAAAGCCATGAGACCGCCGCCGCCGGGGTGCCTGTCATCGATCTCCTGCCGGCTCTGCCTGCGATTTGGACGAACGGATCCGTGAAAGGCCTCCGTGCGCGTGGCGGTTTCGAGGTGGACATGTCATGGGGAAACAGCCGGCTCGCCACCTCGCAGATCCGCAGTCTCATCGGTGGGAAACTCGAGGTGCGGCAGGGTGACAAGAGGGTTTCCTTCGAACTCAAGCCGGGAGAAAAACTGTCATTGAACTCCGATCTCAAACGTTCCGAATCAAAATGATCGATATGCAAACCCTTCGTTGCCGAACTCTGCTGCTCGCGGCCGTCTGCTGCCATGTCCATCTGTTATCGGCATCTCAACCTTTGCTGAACCCTCGTGAAACGAATTTCAACGCGGATTGGCGTTTCCATCGGGGCGACGCTCCCGGTGCGGAACAAGCGAACTTCAATGACTCGGACTGGCGTCTCCTGGACGTGCCGCACGACTGGAGCATCGAAGATCTTCCTCCGATCAAAGACCAAGGGCCCTCCCTCACGGTCGGGAACGATGGATGGAAATTTGCCATCGGTGACGACATGAAGCGCACGGCCGCGGACTTCGATGACAGCGCGTGGAAGCTCGTGAGGATTCCTGCGGGCCTCGGCGGCATGGGATATGAAAAGACCCGCTCCATGGGTTGGTTCCGGCGCGGGATCGATGTCCCGAAGGAGCTTCAGGGGAAGGACTTCCTGTTGAAAATCGGCGTTGTCGATGATGCTGATGAAACATTCTTCAATGGCGTGAAAATCGGCGGCATTGGCGGCATGCCTCCCGCTTATGATTCGTCCACGGGTTCGTGGGGGAAACCTCGGATCTATCCGGTTCCAGCCGGTTTGGTAAAGAAGTCGGGAAACGTCCTTGCGGTGCGCATGTACAACCACGAGGGAGAAGGGGGGATTCTCAGGACGCTGCCGGACTTTCCGGTCGTGGGGCCGTTTTCACCGGAGAGCGAGGGCGGTCCGGCGACCGGTCATACGGTCGGTGGCACGGGCTGGTATCGTAAACGTTTCAAACAGGATGCAGCGGATGCGGGCAAGCTCGTTTCGATCCTGTTCGATGGAGTTTACATGAATTCGGACGTCTGGATCAACGGTCATCTGCTGGGAAGCCGTCCCTATGGCTACTCGGCCTTCGCCTATGAACTCACTCCGCATTTGAAGCCGGTTGGCGAAGAGAATGTCTTGTC
>JBEDKU010000303.1:0-3923 GCA_041172045.1 Verrucomicrobiota bacterium
GTTTCCGGCGGCTGGATCTCCAGCACGGTCTCGGCCTCGGAGCCGAAGGAGCCGAGGGCGATTTGTCCGGACTTGTTGGTGGCGCTTTTCGCCGGCTGGGTGACGGTGGCGCGGTCGGCGAGTTTCACGGCCTGCAGTTCGTAGAGCCCCTCAAGCAGGGATTTCATCGCCTTGGGGTCGGTGGCGAGGTCGAGCGGCTTGACGATGCGCCACGGGCTTTGCGGGGTTTCCCGGCCCAAGGTAAGCTCGCCCTGCTCGGCGCGGATGCGGATGGTGCGGAGGGCGACGGGATTGAAATAGAACGGGCGGTGGTCGCGCAGGAACTTCAAGCCGTCCTTGAAGAGCGGGGAAATGTCCCCGGTGGCGCCATAAATGAAGCGCTTGCGGCCTTCGTCGAGCGGGAGGATGAAGACGGTGGGCACCGGTTTTTCGATGTCCTTGACGGTGGCCTGCCACGGCGTCTGGCGGCCGAGTTTGTATCTGGCGAGTTGCAGGTGATTGCCGTTTTCCAACTGGATTTCCACGGCGCTGTCGCTGAGGCCGGCTTTTTGCGCGTCGATGTCATCGCGCGCGGCGAAGTCCTCGACGCGCATGCCGAGCGTGAAATTGACGATGCTGACGGCGGCCCGCGGGTCCATGCGGTCCTTCCACGGCAGCGTGCCCTGCCAGCCGGTGTCTCCCAGCTCGAAGCTGGCGGTGACGCCGTTGCGCGTGACCTGGATGCGCTTCACGTCCGCCGGCTTGAAGCCGGAGTAGATCGTCCGGCCGACGGGGACGGGCGGAGCGCCGAGCACGGAATTGAAATTGCCCTCGATCCACTGCCAGCCGGCCAGTCCGCCGACCAGGATGGCTAACAGCGCGAGGGATGAGGGTGAAGCCGAGGGAGCGCATGACAGGTTAGGCACGGCGCGACGCCCAGACGAAGGCCCCGATCACGATGAGAAAAGCAGGCAGGAAAAACAGGTTCACCCGGTTGATGAAGGAGACCTGCGCGTCGAGCAGCGGCATCTTGTAGGTGCCAAGCGAGCGCGGTCCGATGCCGGCAAGCGCCTGGCGGTTCATCAACCAGTTGACGGAGGAGGCGAGGAAATCGACGTTTTCGGCGCGTTGTTGGCCGGGGTCGAGGAAGTCGGTGTTGCTCATCACCACCATGCGCGAGGTGTCGGCGGAGAAGCGGTCGTCGCTGGCGGCACCGCGGGTGACGCAGGCGGCCAGATAGATCGGCGCGGCGGTGTCTTCCTTTTCATCAAAGGTGGTTTCCTTTTCGCCGAATTTGGTTTCGCCCCAGAACCCCTGAGCCGCCTGGATCAGGCCGATGGGGTTGATCTGTTTGTTCATCAGGTCCTCCGCGCCCTCGCGGACTTCGAGCGACGAGCTGGCTCCCTCAAACACGGTGGCCTGGCCGGCGAAGTCCTTGGTGAAATCCACGCCCGGCGTGAAGAACGCGCGGGCGGTGGTGTCGATGCGTTTGTCCGTCATCGTGATCACCCGGTCGCGGCGCGGGGTGATGCCGTTGGCGCGGAGGAAGGTGCGGAGCTTGGCGGGCGTCTCGCCGGGCTTGAGCAGCACGAGCATCGCGGCGCGCGGGGTGTTCCAGTATTTTTCCAACACCGCGAGTTCGGCGTCGGTGAGGTCGTATTTGGGGGCGACGAGGGCGATGCCTTCGGTGTCGGCCGGGATTTCGGCGAGGCCGGAAAGGTTGATGCCCTGAAGCTCGACGTTTTGAAATTGCAGGGTGTTCTGCAGCGACTTGAGCGGCGAATCCTCGCCCTCCGCGCTGAGCCGGCTCTTGTCGGCGAGGTAGAGCATCTTGCGCGCCCGGCCTTCCAGCGACTCGACGAGGCGGGCGGTCATCACGTCCTCGCCTTGGAATCCGGTGATCCGCCGCTGGGTCTCGGCGGTGGTGTAAATCGCCATGTCCTCGGCGACGATCAGCTTCACGTTCGGATTGAGGATCCGGTTGCCGTCCTTGTCCTCGGTCGAAACCGGGCCGGTGTCGGTGCGCGCGTCGATGACGATGAGGTCCTTGGTGAGCGGCAGGCCATAGGCGGCGGTCACCTCCTGCGTGCGGTCGGAACTGCGCAGCGGATCGACGATTTCCAACTGGATCTTTCCGCCGGAAAGCCGCGCGTATTCCTCGGCCAGCGCCCGCACCCGCTCATAGAAGGGCGAGCTGCGGCGGAAGGCCATGATCCACTTGACCGGGTCCTTGCGCTCGCTGAGGGTTTTGCTTTTCAGATAGGATTTCGTGGATGGCGAGAGCGTGTAGGCGGCCTCGCGGCTCAGATCCACGCGGGTGAAATGATGCGCCGCCAGGTAGTTCAGGGCGATGAGGGTGATCGCGAGAAAGAAGATCTGGAGCACGGACAGCGTGCCGATCCCCCAGCGGTTCAGCGGGCGGGCGGGCTTTCCTTTTGGCTCGGAGGAAGGATCGGACATGGAGTGGAAATCGGAAAAATCAACGGCGCCAGCGGCGGTAGTCCACGACTTGATAGGTGAGGAACAGCACGAACACCGCGACGCTCAGGAAATAGACCGCCGGCCGCGTGTCGAACAACCCGCTGGTGAAATAATGCAGGTGCTGTTGCGAGGAAATGTAGTGGAAAAACGACGCCCCGGCGAACGACTCGCCCCAGATGACTGTCACAAATCCCAGGAAATACTGGATCACCAGCAGCCCGATGGTGAAGATCCCCGCGATGATCTGGCTCGACGTCAGCGCCGACGCTAGGCATCCGATCGCCGTGAACGCCGCGCCCATCAACATCACGATGGCGAACGCCCCGCCCAGCGCGCCGTGCGTCCAAGCGGCCGGCAGATCCGTCGCCCAGACGAACATTTTGAACTGGATGAACCCCGGAATCCACAGCGTCGTGTAGAAAATCATCGCCGCCGCGTATTTCGAAAACACCACCTGCCACGTCTTCACCGGCGCGGTCAGCAGCGTTTCCAAGGTCCCCGAGCGCTCCTCCTCCGAGAACAACCGCATCGTGATCAGCGGGAAAATGAACAGGAAATAGAACCAGAACAGCGGTGTGTGGAAGGTCACGTAAACCAGGCTGTCGCGCACCGGCGTGTCGCGGAAGCCCTTCATCGCCGTGGACAGCGAGATGCCCTGCATCAGCGTCACGAAGGCGAGAACCACCCAGCCAAACGGGTTTAGGAAATACCCATTGAGTTCTTTGCGGGTCAAAATTCGGAACAATCTCATGCGGCGGGGCGCTCTTCGTATGCCAATACCGCCACATGGCAAAGGGAAAAGGAACCCCGGGACCGCGAGTCTCCAGACTCGCTGTGAAAGAGATGCAAAAGAGCCCGGAGCTTTGGCGATTTCCCTTTGGCGTCCCTTTGCAAGCGAGTTCAGAGACTCGCGGTCCGGCCGCTGGATTGTGTCACCGGCGGGGAGATGCCGTGACTGCCAAATCCAGCGCGCTCCAAAACCCCATTGACGACAATCTCATGCTGACATTAGATTGCACTCATGACTCGAACCCAGATTCAACTGCCAGAACCCCTTTTTGGTCGGCTCCGCAGCATCGCCCAAGTGCGCGATATCTCCGTGGCGGAGGTGATCCGTCGGGGCATGGAAATCTACGTCATGAGTTGCCCGGAGGTAGCTCCTGAGGCTACACCTTGGAAAATGCCTGTCCTGAGAGGCAGTGGTGGACATCTCATCGATCCCTCTTCCGTGAACGCGGAGGCTTCCGCCATCGAGAATCGCTTCCAGACGAATCAACCATGATCACCGCTGACACAAACCTCTTCATCCATGCTGCCGATCCAGACTCGTCGAGTCATGCGAAGGCTCGTGAATTTTTCTCAGAACTGGAATCCTTGGAAGATGAGTTCGTCGTCTGCGAGTTGGTGTTGGTGGAGCTCTACATGCAGTTGCGCAATGGAGCGATTTTTCTAAAACCCTACAC
>JBEDKU010000304.1:0-3699 GCA_041172045.1 Verrucomicrobiota bacterium
GCATCCTCAAATCCGCCAAGCTCAAGGCACCGCATGACGCGATCCGGGAAGCCGCGTTGCAAAGCGCGCTCGGCCTCACCACCACCGAGGCGGAAAACGCGTTCGCCCTGTCCGTCGTCGAAACCAAGGGCATCGACCATAAAGTCGTCGCCCGCGAGAAGGCCCGGACTTTGAAGAAGAACGGCCTGGTCGAAGTCGTGGAAGCCACCACCTCCCTCGACGACATCGGAGGACTCGGCCTGTTGAAGGAATGGCTCATGCGTCGGGGCGGTGCCTTCGGTGCCTCAGCCAAATCCTACGGTCTGCCAGCACCGAAAGGTCTGCTCATCGTCGGCATCCCCGGCACTGGTAAATCGCTCACCGCGAAGGCCACCGCCGGAGCGTTCGGTCTGCCATTGCTGCGTCTCGACATGGGACGCGTCTTCGGTGGCATCGTCGGTCAGTCGGAAGCCAACCTGCGTTCCGTCATTCAAACCGCCGAGGCCATCGCGCCTTGTGTCCTCTGGATCGATGAGATCGAGAAGGGATTCTCCGGAAGTCAGTCCAGCGGCTCCACCGACGGCGGCACTTCCTCCCGCGTGTTCGGCTCGTTCCTCTCCTGGATGCAGGAAAAGGACAAACCCGTGTTCGTGGTGGCGACGGCGAACGATGTTTCCAAACTGCCGCCCGAGTTCCTGCGCAAAGGACGCTTCGACGAGTTGTTCTTCGTCGATCTACCCGATGCCTTGGAGCGCGCACAGATCTGGGAGATCGTCATCAAGCGCCATGGTCGCAAGCTCACCGATTACGACACCGTGGCTCTGGCCCGCGCCTGCGAGCAGTTCACCGGTGCCGAGATCGAGGCGGTGTTCATCGACGCCATGCACGAGGGATACGCCGACGGCCGGGAACCCCGCGCCAAGGACATCCTCGAAGCGATGACACACACGGTTCCACTGGCCCAACTGATGGACGGTCAGATCGCCGCCCTGCGCCACTGGGCGAAAGGACGCGCGCGTGAAGCTGCCGGACGCGCTACGCCTGCACCGCGCAACTCCCGCCGGATGGCGGAAGCGAATTGAGCGTCCGCCGCCTGAGATCAGGCGTTGCTTGGCCGCCATGGAGGATACCCCACCTTCATGGCGGCCACATCATCGCCTGCGGGGAGATTTCCCAAATCCTGACGAACAAGGAAGAGCTGGCACCCACCCTCCCAACCATACCTTCACCATAATGAACCATACTGAACTCCAGCTCGTCTGGTCCGACGACTTTGATGGCAACACGCTCGACCTCTCCAAATGGGAGTGCGAGGTGAACGCCTTCGGCGGCGGCAACGGCGAGCTTCAAATCTACACCGACCACCCGAAGAACGTCCGGGTCGAGAACAACCGCCTCATCCTGGAGGCGCACCACGAACCCACCTGCATCCAGGGAACCGTCCGCGACTGGTCGTCGGGGCGCGTCCGCACCAAGCATCGCGGCGACTGGACCTACGGTCGGTTCGAGATCCGCGCGAAGATACCTCGTGGTCGCGGACTGTGGCCGGCGATCTGGCTGATGCCGACCGACGACCACTACGGCACCTGGGCGGCGTCCGGCGAAATCGACATCATGGAGGCGAAAGGCCAACACCAGAGGACGGTGTCCGGCGCGCTGCACTTCGGCGGTCCGTGGCCCGCCAACAAGTTCGTGCAGCACACGGTTCGCCGGGGTCTGTGGTGTCCCAAGTTCAGCGATGACTTCGTCACCTACGCCCTCGATTGGAGTCGCGACCGAATCCAGTGGCTCGTTAATGACGAGATCGTGCGCGAGCGGCGACCGGAAAGCTGGGGTGCAAGCCCCGGCAGCCACGCACCTTACGACCAACGATTCCACCTGCTGCTCAATTTGGCGGTAGGCGGACACTTCCCTGGTCCGCCCGACAAGCACACCCGGTTTCCAGCCCGCATGGAGGTCCAAGGGGTGCGCGTCTGGCAGTGACCACAATCTTTCCACCGGAACGGTGCCCGACGTGTAGTGCCCATGTCCGGATGTAGCCGTGGCGGCTCAGCAGCCACCCGTCTCTGCCCGGAACCGTTCCGGTGGATTTCCTTCCCCCATAAGACAACCCGCCCGGCCGCCCGACACGCCTAAGCGCAGGCCGGGCTCATGACAAGGCCGCCATGGTGACCCACTCCCCCGGTCTCCGTGGCGGCCGTTTCGTTTTCACCCTCTCACAACCCCAAACCAATCGAACCAATGGCAAACTACTACGCAACCGCGCGAAGCAATTACTTCGCCGTCACAGATGAAAAGACATTCCGTGAATGGGCGGCGGCACTTGGCCTGACCGTTCTCGAACCGACACACCGCGACAAGGTGGCCGATGGCGTCCGCAGATTCGGCATCGCACCGGGTAATGGTGACGACAGCGGCGGCTGGCCAACCAGCATCTACCACGAAGACACAGATGAATGCGAGGACATCGAAGTGGCCGGGCAACTGGCCGGGCATCTCGCCGATGGCGAGGTTGCGGTCCTGATGGAAGTCGGCAACGAGAAGCTGCGCTATGTCGCCGGCTCGGCGGTCGCCGTGAACCACAAGGGCGAGACCACATCCGTTGACATTGATGACATCTATCAAGCCGCCCTGGTTCTCGGTCCGAACATCACCCGCGCCGAATACTGATCCGCCACACTGCTGCGCCTCCGTCATCTCTGGCCGCCATGGTGACCCGCTCCCCCGGTTTCCATGGCGGCCATTTCATTTTCAACCTCTCCCCAAACAACAACCAACGAACCAACCCCACAACCACATGACATCCACCACCATCCTATCCAAATCTCTCCACTACCGCGAGGGCAACTCCGACAAGGTCTATCACGTCGCCGTCGAACCCAAAGGCGACGGCTACATCGTCACATTTGCCTACGGCCGCCTTGGCAACTCGCTCAACACCGGCATCAAAACCGATGTTCCTCTGCCACTCGCAACCGCCATCAAGGTCTTCGAAAAACTCGTCGCATCGAAAGTCGCCAAGGGCTACCAACTCGACGGCGAGGCTGCCAAACCCTACCAGCAATCCGGCGACGAAGGACGCGACAGCGGCATTCGCTGCCAGTTGCTCAACCCGATCGAGAAGGACGAGTTGTCGCGCCTGCTCACCGGCAGGACGCACTGCCTCCAGGAAAAACACGACGGCCGCCGGCTCATGGTCCGCAAGCACGGCGACACCATCACTGGCATCAACCGCCGGGGACTCGTCGTCGCCATCCCGGATGCGATCCGTGAAGCCGTCGAGCACATCCCGTTCGATGTCCTGATCGACGGCGAGGCCGTGGGCGACACACTCCATGCCTTCGACCTGCTGGAGGTGAAGGGCAACTGCCTCCGCAAGCGCCGCTACCTGGACCGTCACTCCGGGTTGCTGATGATCATCCCGCCGAACCAACCGGCATTGCGCTGGGTCAGCACCGCCATCGACCCCAATGACAAGGTGGAGATCTACGAAGAACTCCGTAGCGCCAACCGCGAGGGCGTCGTCTTCAAGGACATGGATGCATCCTACAGTCCGGGCCGCCCCAACTCCGGCGGACCGCAGCTGAAGTTCAAGTTCGTCGAAAGCGCGTCCTTCGTCGTCACCGGGATCAACGCCAAACGCAGCGTCACGCTCGGCCTCTACGATGGCGACAAGCTGGTCCCAGCCGGCAACGTCACCATCCCGCCGAACCACCAGGT
>JBEDKU010000305.1:0-5667 GCA_041172045.1 Verrucomicrobiota bacterium
CCGCCGCCGATCTCAAGCGTAATTCCATTCCCATCGGCCGTCCTGTTGGAAACACCACCGTCCACCTGCTCGACCCGCTGATGCGTCCCGTGCCCGTCGGAATCCCCGGCGAGTTGTTCACCGGCGGCGACGGACTTGCGGCCGGTTATCTGAACCAACCGGAACTCACTGCGGAAAAGTTTCCCACCCATCCGGATTACGGACCGCTCTACCGCACCGGCGATCTTTGCCGCTGGCTGCCGGATGGCACGATCGAGTTTCTCGGTCGCCGCGATTCCCAAGTGAAAGTCCGCGGGTTCCGCATCGAGTTGGGAGAAATCGAAACTTTCCTCACCAGCCACCCGCAGGTCCGCCAAGCCAAGGTCGCCATCCGCGGCGATTCGGCGGAAACCAAGCACATCGTCGCATGGGTCGTGCCGGCCGAGGGAGCGTCGCCGGAACCCGCCGCGCTTGCCGCGTTTCTGGCGGAACGACTGCCCGGCTACATGCGGCCCGAGGGCATCGCGATTCTTGAGGCACTTCCGCTCTCCGCCAACGGGAAAGTCGATGTTTCGGGACTTCCCGATCCATCGCGAGGCGACCTCTCCGCGAAAAAGGCGGCTCGCGAGGCCCCCCTTGGCAGGACGGAGGATACCCTGGCGGCGATTTGGAGCGATCTATTGGAAACTCCGGAGATCAGCCGTGACGACGACTTTTTCGCCATCGGCGGTCACTCGCTCATGGCGCTGCGGATGTTCTCCCGCTTGAACCGTGAGTTCGGTTGCTCTCTGCCGTTGGCCGCATTGATCAGCAATCCGACCCTGCGGGAACTCGCCGCGCTGATCGCGCCTCCGCCGGCACCCGCAGCCCCACCGGCCCCGGTGATCCCGCCCAAAGGCCACTTTGTCACCCTGCGCAAGGAGGGAGACCAGCCGCCGCTCTTCTGCATCCACGGCGGCGACGGAGGTGTTATTTTCTATCGAGGCCTCGCCTCCAGTCTGCCGCCCGGCTGCGCGCTGCACGCCATCGAGTCGCTGGAACTGTGCCGCAGTTCCGCCGTCGAGGTCGCAAGCGTGGAGGAAACGGCCGCCGCTTACGTCCGCAGCCTGCTCGCGTTCCAGCCACGCGGTCCGTTTCGTCTGGCAGGCTATTCGTTCGGCGGGGTAGTTGCCCATGCCATGGCCTGCCAACTGGTGGAAGCGGGCCACGAGGTGGATTTCCTGGGCCTCTTCGACACTTCCAACCCGACGGCCGAACACAAGGCTTACTCGGCGGCCGGGCGGCTCGCGGCGTATTGGAAACAACATGCCGAACTGCCGCTGCCGGCACGCCTATCACTTCTGCGACAACGCATCCGCGAGGGCATCGAAACGCACCGCCGCGTGCGCACCGAGATAGAAGCGGCCAAGTCCACGGGACCAGCCGAAGCCTACAGCGATCTCCGCCGCGTCCAGGTGCGCGAGGAGAATTGGCGCGCGATGCAGGCCTATCAACCCGCACGCTTTCCGGGAAAAATCACGCTTTTCAAGGCGATGTCCGCCAGCGACAAGGTCGAGTGGCCGGAGGACTACGGTTGGTCCGCGCTTGCCGGTCAAGGACTCGAAATCATCCCGGTCCCCGGCAGCCACCTCGTGTTGTTCGAACCGGAAAACATCGACGCATTGGCAGGTTCCCTTCATCAGGCCCTCGCCAGCCGGCAGTCCCCCAGCGCATGACCGCCAGCGAGCTTCCCCGACCCACCTCGTCCGCCCCGCTTCACTCGCTGCTCGACCAACGGGCGTCGGCAAACCCAAGCGGACTCGCCTATCGGTTTCTATCCGACGGTGAGGCCACCGGGCATCTCGCCACTTACGGCGACCTCGCCCGGCGCGCCCGCCAGATCGCCGCCGGACTGGTCCGGAACGGTGCGACCGGCCAACCGGTGCTGCTGGTCCATCCTCCCGGCCTGGAATTCATCGAAGGGCTTTTCGCCTGCTGGTATGCCGGAGCCATCGCGGGGCCGGCCTATCCGCCGCGCGGCGGACGCCACCGGCAGAGGCTTGCGGCGGTCCTCGCGGACAGCGGGGCGAGACTCGCACTGGCTTCATCGCCCAATCCGGAAATTCCCGGCGTCACGGTGTTACACCACGCCGGGCTGCTTGATAGAAACGATCCGCTGGCTCGTCCGGCGTCCGCCGGGGACTCACCCTGCGTGCTCCAGTACACGTCCGGCTCCACCGCGACGCCGAAGGGCGTGATGATCTCCCATCAGAACTTCCGCAGCCACTTTTCCTCGCTGGCATGTTTTGACGCGCTTCACTTCAAGTCCGTGGTCAGTTGGCTGCCACCCTATCATGACATGGGGTTGGCCTTGAAAATTCTCTACTCGTTCGAGGCCGGGATCCCGCTGACGTTCTTCTCGCCGGAACATTTCATCCAGCGCCCGGTGCGCTGGCTGCGCGCCATCAGCCGCTACCGCGCGAACCTGAGCGGCGCGCCTAACTTCGCTTTTGAAATGTGCCTGCGCGCGATTCGCGACGAGGAGCTGGTGGGACTGGACCTGTCCTGTTGGAAAGTCGCACCCTGCGCGGCGGAACGCGTGAGACCGGAGACCTTGGAACGCTTCACCCGGCGCTTCGCGCCGTTTGGATTCGCTCCGGAATCGTTCATTCCCGCCTACGGCCTGGCGGAGGCCACCCTGAGCGTCACCGTCTCTCCCGGAAACCAGAAGCCGCGGATTCACGAGCACCCGCTCGCTGGAAAGATCGTCTCCTGCGGACCAGCTCTGGCCGGCGTGGACCTGCGCGTCGTCGATCCGGTGAGCCTGCGGACCTGCGGCGACGGCGAGATCGGAGAAATCCGCGTCGCAGGCCCCATGGTTTCAAAAGGCTATTGGAATCGCCCCAAGGCGACGCTCGAAACCTTCGGACCGGATCAGGAACTCCTCACGGGTGATCTTGGATTTATGGAGGATGGCCACCTGTATGTGACCGGACGGATCAAGGATCTGATCGTCATCGACGGCACCAACCACTCGCCGGAAGACATCGAGTCCGCCGCCTTTGCCGCAGCGCCGGAAGTCACCGCGGCGGCGGCCTTCGCCATGGAAGCGGACGGACGGGAAACCATCCACCTCGCGCTCGAAGCCAAGGCACTCTCCGCCGATAGAAACTCCGATTTCTGCCGGAAAATCCGCGCCGATGTCAGCGAAGCGTCAGAAATCCCGGTCCGCAGGGTGATCCTCGTCAGAAGCGGGCTCCTGCCGCGCACCACCAGCGGGAAGATCCGCCGCGCCGCCTGCCGCGAGGCTCTGGAACAAGGGAAACTCGCCGTTCTATCCGACGATGGCCGTCGTGCGGTCGTCACGGCCGACACCCATGACACGCTCCCGATCCTGTTGGGAGCGGTGGCGGAAATTTCCAACACGGACAAACCCGCGCCCACCGACGACCTCATAAGCCTGGGCATGAACTCGATGGCGACCACCCGCCTCGCGGCCCTGCTGCAACGGCGCACCGGCGTCGAGATCCCGCTTGGCGAACTTTTCGCCGCGGGTTCGTTCCAGGAAATCGCCGCCATTCTATCAAGCCGGCAGCGGACCGTGCCGGCCCTGCCTGAAATTCCAGCGGGTGTGGGCCGGAGTTCCAACGTGCTGACCCATTCGCAGGAGCGCATGTGGTTCCTTCACCAACTCGACCCGGAGAGCGCGGCCTATCATGTGTTCGGCGCGCTGGAGTTGCTGGGCCGGCTCGATGTCGCCGCGCTGGATCGGGCGGTTCAGACGGTTGTTTCCCGCCACTCGATTCTGCTCAGCCGCCATGGTGCGAGAAACGGACAATCTCGCGTATGGCTCGAAGAAGACACCCCGCTACGGATCGACCATCCCACAGCGGATGACGAAGCCGGACTTCATGAGCAACTGGCTCGATTCGCCCGCAAGCCCTTCGCCCTCGCCGAGGAATCCGCCGTGCGAGTCTGCCTCATCACCTGTGGTAGCGAACGGCATGTGCTCGCGATGTGCGTCCATCACATCGTCGCCGACGGTTGGTCGATCCGGATTCTCGGTCACGAGATCGCCGTTGCCTACGCGGCATTTCAAACGGGGAAAACGCCGCCCCCGGCTCCTCGACGAGTGGACTACCGCGATTACGCGGTTTGTCATCGGAACTGGATCGAAAGCGGCGCCGTGGATTCCCAGGTCGCCTACTGGAAATCCAATCTCGCGGGCCATGCCGGCGTCATCCCGCTGGTGACCGACTTTCCGCGCCCGTCCCAGGCCTCGTCCGCCGGCGGCGCGGTGGACCGGGCGCTGCCCGCCGGTCTTTGCAACCGGGTCGCCGCGCTGGCCAAGGCCCGCCGCTGCACGCCCTTCATGGTCCACCTCGCCGCGTTTCTGCTGTTGCTGCGCCGCCACGGCGCGGGGGACTCGCCGGTGGTGGCGGTCCCGGTGGCCAACCGGAACCACGCCTGCGCGGGCGACCTCATCGGGACTCTCGTCAACACCCTGCCCTTCCGGCTCCCGCTCGATCCCGCCGAAACCTTCGCCACTCTGCTAGAGCGGGTGCGGACCGCCACTTTCGAGATGCAGGCCAACCAGGACGCGCCATTCGAGAAAATCATCGACGCGCTCCGGCCGGAGCGCTCGCAGGCACACTCGCCGCTGGCGCAGGTGATGTTCGACTATCAGGAAATCCCGATCGCCGAGACCTGGGCGGGCGGACTCGAGTGCCGGCCGTTCATCAGCCATCGCGGGGCCGTGCAGTTCGATCTCAGCTTGTTGCTAACGGTCCACAGCGACCGCCAGCAGCTTTGCTTTGAATACCGGAGCGACCTGTTTCTGCCAGAAACCGCGACCGCGCTTTTTGACCGCTATTTGGAAACCCTTGAGGCGGCCTGTGGCGCACCCGGACAAGCCGTGGCGACGATCAGCGGACTCACCCGGTCGGATGAAACTCGACTGGCCGCCATCTCGCAGGGACCGGTGAGACCCGGCTTCATCGGGCAAACGACGTTGGCCCTCTTTTCAAAACACGCCGTGTTCCATCCGGAGCGGATCGCAATCCGCGCCGGCGGTGAAACCCTCGACTACGGGACGCTTGACGCCCGCTCCGCCCGACTCGCCGCCGCGCTCCGCAACCGGGGAGTCCTGCCCGGCGACCGGGTCGCGGTGCTGCTGAATCGAAATATCGACCTCGCAGTGGCGCTGCTCGCCATTTGGAAGACCGGCGCGGCTTATGTGCCGCTGGACGCCGCCAATCCACCGGAGCGGCTCAAGTTCATTCTGGAGGACCAAGCTCCCATCCACATTCTGATTTCACCGGATTTGATGGATCAACTGCCCGCGCAGCTCCCCGTCATTCTGTTGGATGAGTTGCTGACCCGGGATGCGCCGCCATGGAACGTCCATCCGGTTTCCCCATCGGACACGGCCTACGTGATTTACACCTCGGGCTCGACGGGCAAGCCGAAGGGCGTGGTGGTCTCCCATGGCGCGCTTGCGAATTTCCTGCTCTCGATGGCGGAAGCTCCGGGATTCACCGAGGCGGATCGGCTGCTCGCCGTGACCACCGTGTCCTTTGACATTTCCGCTTTGGAAATTTTCCTCCCGCTCGTCACCGGCGGAAATCTGGAGCTGGTGTCCACGGAAACGGCGCGCGACGGCAGAGCCCTGCTCCGCCACCTCCTGGCATCCGGCGCCACGGTCATGCA
>JBEDKU010000306.1:0-2898 GCA_041172045.1 Verrucomicrobiota bacterium
CGCCGCCATCGCAGGACTGGAAAATTCCCTCGCCGCGAAAACCCGGGAACGCGAACCGGAATTCCAAGCCTGGCTTGCCAAGCCCACCGCCGCCTTCGCCGACCTCAGCGGTTCCTACGATCTCGACACCTCCGAAAAAGACGGCTTCACCAACACCGCCGACCCCAAACGCCCGGCGAAATCGGATGCCAAAAACTCCCTCGTCCCCGGCTCCCGCGGCCAGGCGCTTTCCTTCACCGGCGACGATCCGCTGGACCTCGGAAAACACGGCATCGACAACCAGGAAGACCCCATGTCCATGGCCTTCTGGCTGAAGCCCGGAGACCCTGCGCCACGGCAAGTCATCTTCCATAACAGCGCCGGCTACGATCCCGGTTACAACGGCTTCGAACTCCTCATCGAGGAGGGCCGCCTCCGCTGGATGGTCGCCCGCGAGTGGCCTGGCAACTGCATCGCCGTCCGTGGCAAAGAGGTGGTTCCTGCGAAAGCGTGGACCCACGTCGTCGTGACTTACGACGGCTCGTCCCGGTCTAACGGATTGAGGATTTTCATCAACGGTATCGAGTCCCCCGTGGAAATCGTCCGCGACCAGCTCACCAAGAACTCCGGCGGCGGCAAGGGCTTCAGCTTCGGCGAGCGCGTCCGCGACTCCGGCCTGCGCGGCGGCGCGGTCGATGACATCCGCCTGTTCACCCGCGCGGTGAGCGGGCTGGAGGTAACGGCATTGCATGAAAACAAAACGCCACAAGAACTGCTGGAAGCAACTCCCCGCGACCCCGCCGGCCTCACCAAGCTGAGAGATTACTATTTCTCCGCCGTCGATCCCGAGCTCCGCAAGCACTCCGCCGAACTCCGCAAACTCCGCGCCGACCTGCGCAAGACCATGGACGGCGTGCGCGAGCTGCCCGTGATGAAGGAACTGGCCGAGCCGCGCCCGGCACGCATACTGGCCCGCGGCGAATACAGCCACCCGGAAGGAGATCCACTCCCACGCGTCACCCCCGCCGCATTGCCGCCGTTGCCCGCCGGCCAGCCGCGCAACCGCCTCGGCCTCGCCCGCTGGCTCACCGCACCGAATCACCCGCTCACTGCCAGAGTGCAGGTGAACCGGATGTGGCTGCACTTCTTCGGCCGCGGCCTCGTGGCCACTGCGGACAACTTCGGTTCCCAGGGTTCCCTTCCATCCCACCCGGAGCTGCTCGACTGGCTTGCCCGGGATTTTGTGAACCACGGCTGGGACATGAAGCGCCTCTGCCGCCAGATCGTCCTCAGCGCCACCTACCGCCAGGACTCGAAAATGTCCGCCGCCCTCCGGCAGAAAGATCCGGAAAACATCCTGCTCGCCCGCGGCCCGGCCAAGCGGCTGTCCGGCGAGGAACTCCGCGACAACGCGCTCGCCCTCTCCGGCCTGCTCCGCCCGGAAATCGGCGGACCACCCGCCAAGCCCTATCTGCCGGATTCCGCCGCATGGAAGGTGCTCAACAGTTTCCTGCCGGAATACAAACGCGACGCCGCGCCGGGAATCTATCGGCGCAGCCTCTACACCTTCTGGCGCCGCACCGCCCCCCCGCCGGGCATGCTCGCCTTCGACGTCCCCGGCCGTGATGTCTGCTCGGTCGGCCGCCAGCGCACCAACACCCCGCTGCAACCGCTCGTCATGCTCAACGACCCGCAGTTCGTCGAAGCCTCGCGCGGTCTCGCCATCCGCATGCTGCGCGACGGCGGGCCGGATCTAGCGGCCAGAACCCGCTGGCTGTTCCGCGAAACCCTCGGACGCGACCCCTCGGAACAGGAAATCCGCCTGCTCGGCGAACTCCACTCCGGACAATTCGAAATTTTCCAACAAGCCCCCGACAAGGCCGCCTCTTTCCTCAAGGTCGGAGATCTCGCAGCCCCCGCCGACCTCCCACCCGTCGAACTCGCCGCCGCCACCGTGCTCGCCAACGCCGTGCTGAATCTCGATGAAGCCATCACCCTCCGCTAAGCCCATGTCATCGGAACTTGACCCGCTCTTTGTCACCCGCCGCCACTTCTTCTCCAAGCTGTCTGGCGGGCTTGGCGGACTCGCGCTCGGCTCGTTGCTCTCCGGCAAGGCCTCCGCGGCGTCGTCCATGCCCATCGGAATTCCCGGATTCACGCCCAAGGCGAAGCGCGTGATCTATCTGTTCATGAGCGGCGGCCCCGCCCAGCACGATCTGTTTGACGACAAGCCGCTGCTGCGCGAACGCAACGGCGAGCCACTGCCGGATTCGGTCCGCGCCGGCCAGCGCCTCACCGGCATGAGCGGAAACCAGTCCATCCTCCCGCTCGCCGGATCCCATTTCAATTTCTCCCCCTGCGGTAAAAACGGCACCCAGCTCAGCGAACTCCTGCCCCACACCGGCGGCGTCATCGACGACCTCTGCCTGATCCGCTCGATGTTCACCGAGGCGATCAACCACGATCCGGCGATGACGTTTTTCCAGACCGGATCGCAGATCGCCGGCCGCCCGAGCATTGGCTCATGGATCCATTACGGCCTCGGCAGCACCAATGAAAACCTGCCGGCCTTCGTCGTGTTGGTGACCAAGAAGCCGACCGACCAACCGCTCTACGCCCGCCTCTGGGGCAGCGGCTTCCTCGACTCGCGCTATCAGGGAGTGCGCTTCTCCTCCGGCAAGGAAGCGGTCTTCTACCTGACCAACCCGGACGGCATCTGCGGCACCGGCCGCCGCGCGCTGCTCGACAAACTCGCCGGACTCAACCGACTTTCCTTCGAAAACGAACTCGACCCGGAAATCGAATCGCGCATCGCCCAGTATGAGATGGCCTATCGGATGCAGACCAGCGTGCCGGAAGCCACCGCCATCGACGGCGAGCCGAAGTCCGTCACCGACCTCTACGGACCGGACGTCAACC
>JBEDKU010000307.1:0-2669 GCA_041172045.1 Verrucomicrobiota bacterium
TGTAATTCTTGAGAAGCTCGTCGAGGAGCGCGTTGGTGATGGATGGTTTCATTCTGATGTGTTGGTTCTGGTGATGGGCCACATCAGCGGAAAGCACTTACACAAAAAATCTTACACCCCCAGCGCGAGGGCTCCTCCAGCGTGCGCTATGTGGTGCATTGTGAGCTCCGCGACGGCAGTTGCGCCTTTCTCGCCTGCGTCCCGCAATATCGCAAGTTCACCGACGACGCGAAGACCTCGCTTGAACTGATCGCCTGGTCTTCGGCACGGGCCATCGTCAAAGACGATCCCACCCTCAATCCCGCTTCCGAGCTCTGCGTCGCCCTCAAGGGCATGCTCCTGTTCGGTTCCGTCATGACCGGTCCCATCAAGGGAACTTCGCCGGTCACCACCACGAAGAACGAGGAGGATCTGGATCGCTTCTTCCCGCCGCTCGCGGAAAAGAAGCCGGAGTTGGACGCCGCGGAGTGAAAGTCACCCGTCCGCTACCTCAGTAAGGAGAGCGGCCATTCCTGTCAGGCTGGCCACTGGACTGTGCAAAGAAGCGCCTCGCCTATCGCCACCTCTTATCGGGTTGTTCCTTTTTCTCGGATGAATCCAGATCCTCTTCCATCTGTGGTCTCGGTGTCATCTGTGGTTCTCTTTGCTCTTCATTTCAGAATTTTGACCACAGATTTCAGGGATGGGCACGAGGGGGCCGCTCAGGAGTCGCAGGCCACTTTGATTCCGACAAAGTCTTTGCCGAAGGATCGTTCTCGATCATGCTCGGCACTTTCCACGCCATGAATCCGAGCCAAATCAAAAACATCTTCTGGGACGTCGATGGAGTCCTGGCGGATCTGAACTACGCTTACTTCCATTTCCTGACGGGTCATCCGAACTACCGGGATCGCTACGCCGGATTGAAGTGGGAGCAACTGCCGGAAGTGCTGCCGATCGTTCCGGAGTATGGCGCGCTGGAGCTTAAGACGCACCCGGAGCTCGGGGCGGAGATGGACCGGGACTTTTGTGCGGACCAGGCCTTCTTCCGGAATCGTCCGCTCTATCCGAAGGTGATCGAGGTTCTCAAACGGCTGAATGATCAGGGCTACCGCCAGTTCACGATGTCGGCGACCTTCGATGTGGAGGCGAAGACCGCCTACCTCAACGAGGTCCTCGCGCCGGTGACCGACTTCCTGACCATTGAATGCGTGCGGCACGGCGAGTTCATGCACGACACGGCCAAGATCGACCGGCTCCGGGCCAGCTATGAGAAGTATGACCTCAAGCCGGACGAAACCATCCTCGTCGACGACCGCATTTACAACCAGCATGCCGCGATCGATTCGGGAGCCCACCCGGTGCGGCTGCGCTGCGAATTCACCACCGATCTCCCGGAAGAGCTCGCCTGGGTCCCGGAGTTCAAGGACGTGGAAGCTGTCGCTGACTGGCTGCTAGGGCGTGAACGGTGAGGCTTGGGAGAAATGGGGCGGGGAGGGGTCCTTTGAACATCGAACATCGAACATCGAACATCGAACATCGAACATTGGAGAGGTGCTAACGGGTGTCATGGGGGAGGGAATAGCGGCGGGCTTGTGCTTGGACCGTGGATGAGGAGATGCCGAAGCGGGCGGCGATGGCCTGGACGCGCCCGCGCAGGGAACCGTGGGTCCCGGAAGGGCGGTCGGGCTGGATGAGCGCCCAGCCGAGAAAGGCATCCAGCCGGTAGCCGGCGGCGATCGCATAACGGGCACCGGCGATGTCGGCTCGGAGTTCCTTGGCCGGGGTGGTGTTCGAGGGATCGCCCTGGTCTTCGATGAGGTGGGAGAATTCGTGGCCGAAGAGAAAGGCCCAGGTATTGGGCGGCACCTTGCGGGAGGCGACGGGGTGGACGAAGATGGTGCAGTTTTCCAAGCTGCCGCGTATGCTAACCAACGGACCGGGGTTGGGACCGGGAACGACCTGCCAGTTGATTTTCCGCCCGGAGGTCTTCGCCACCTCGCCCGCGACGCCGCGGAGCTCGGGAATACCCGCGGCGGGCGGATACCGCGGATCCGGGCGACCGCCGGGGGATGAACGGGTGCGGGGAGCGCCCGTGGTCGCTAACGGCCAGGGTTCGCTCCGGGCAGACTGGGGGTGGAAGTGGGCGGGACGCGGTTCGGTCGGATTGCAGTTGGAGCTGCTGATAGCGAGCGCGATGGCACCGAGTGCTGGCAAGAGGAAGCGGGGCATTGAAGACTGAACATCGAGCATTGAACTGATGGAGGCGTCACTGTTCGGTGCGGAGCTTTTCAAGTTTGGTGTGGGTTTGTTCCCAGAGCCGCCAGTAAACGCCGTCGTCCTGGGGGAACTCATAGAGAACGACGGCTGAGAGATCGCGGCTACGTTTTTCCACTTTGGCGGTGAAAGGATTCAGATAGAGGACGGTGATGGTGGCGGTGCCCGCCTCGCTGTCGGAGGGTGCGCTGACGACAACGCCGGCGGCGTGGAACTCCATGCCGTCCTCAAGATTCCCCGCGGAGTCGATGTCGCGGAAGAACCGTCTCATGGGACTTTCCGGTAGGGGAGCCGGGGCGGGTTCCGGCGACGGGGCGACCGATGGGATTGTTTCTGATTCAATCATGGTCGGGGAATAGCAGGTCAGTCGGGTGCGGGTGCAACCTATTGGGAAGAACGGTGATTCACCGTGA
>JBEDKU010000308.1:0-6756 GCA_041172045.1 Verrucomicrobiota bacterium
GCCACTGCATGGCGGAAATCGAATACCCACCCGACCCGATCTTCCGCGAGCACGATCCCAACCGCGACAATTTCGGCAGGGATGAGCCATCATAGACATCAAGCGCCAGACTCACGGAGGAACCGGAGTTCGCGGTCAGGTCGCCTCCCACTGACGGAGTCACAGTTTGGCGAAGGACATAAAATTTACCATCGCGGAAATCCGCCGCGCACACCGTGCCATCGCCCAGATCCGTCTCGGAAAGAATTTGCTCAAGCGCTCCTGCGGAACTGACCCGCACGGTGGCGCGTCCTTCTCCGTAACTCGTTCCATCTTCGACTTGTAGGACAAATTCACCCGCATCGCAGACCCGGTCCGCCGGCCATGCCAGACTCACTTCGGAAAGTAGCGCGGGCTTGTCGCGGTCCCGGACGTCCGCCGCCACCAGAACCCGTTGGGAGATGGAAATCACCGAGTCACCGACGAGATCCGCGCGCCGTGGCTCGAAAGCGTGCGATATCACCCCGCGCTGGCGGAGATCGCGGCCGACGATGTCCAGATCCAGCAGCTGCACCCCGGAAACCACCGGAGCGGTCGCGGTGATCGGTAGCAGGACCAGCCCCGCGCCCGGCAGAACCTTGAGCGCCTTTTCATCCCAAGTCGCCTCGCTGTAAGAGCCGTCCCCCAGGATGATCCGGCGCAGCAGTTGCGGTGCCGCTGGGTTCGCCACGTCGAACAGGGTGGCCACGACGCTGCCGGCGTCCAAGCCGATCGAGAACAACAAATCCCCCAACGGCTCCAAGTGGGTGGACCAGCCCGGCACTTCCAAATGACCGGAGATCACAGGACTTCCCGGATCGGTGAGACTGACAATCCACAGCGGGTCTTTTTGCAAATAGGTGACGATGTAGACCTTGTCTCCGGCAAAACGTGACGCGTAGAGACTTTCACCGTTCGCCAACTCAAGCGCGCCGAGGCGATCGGACTCTCCGGTGTAAATCGCCGGAGTCACGACTTCCGGTCCCCACACGCGAAATGTTTCCAGCACCGTCCGGGGCGACCAGGTGAAGCTCTGGGAATTGCTTTCAGAAATGGTGGTCAGCGTGTTTTCACTCCACTGGATTTTGAATTTGTCCGCAATCACTCCGGCTGTGCGGACCGGGCGCGGTGTCAACGGGATTAAACCACTGGATTTCAGGCCGAACACCGTCACCTCCGAAAAACCCCACTGCCCTACCGGAGTCACCGCCACCGCCAACCAATCACTACCGGCGGCAATCAGCGGATTTTCTCCGGTAATGGGGAAATTCGCCACCTGCTGGGGTGCTTGCCCGGATGCCAGAATCCACTCGCTTAGCGCGCTATTCGGTTTCGCCGTCGGGCTTGTGGTGTTGGCCAGGTCAACGACGCCGCCCGACCACTCGGTGGTCGCCAAAATCAGGCGGTTCCCCACCATCCGGCTATCCGCCAGATGGCCCGGGATTTCTTGGGAGAAGGTCACCCGGGCTTCACCATCCGTCACTTGCACCATCCGGATCTGGGTGAAGCCGCCATTGTCTCCCGAATACCCCTCGGTCAGCAGAACCACCTCGCGGGTCGTCCCCTCCCCAGGCAACAGGTAAAGGTCCTGCCCCACCGCAGGCAGCCGCAGCGAGGCGATCAAGCGCGGGTCCTTCGGGTTTGCCAAGTCGAGCACCTGCAAGCCGCGCAGTTGATTGAAATAATAAATGCGGTTGCCATCGATTTTCCAAACATCCGCCTCCACCGGCAACTCCGCCCCCGGCGCGACGTCCGACTCGAAGATTCCAGCGGGTGCTGTGGTGAATTTCGAAAGCCACAGCCCCTTGCCGGCACCCTGATCCGAGAGCGAGGTGCCGAACTTGTGCTTCCCTCGATAGAAAGCCGCGGGAAATTTCCGTTTTGTCGCATTGCCAGGCTTCCCGGAGGCAACGGCGCGCCACGCCACGTTGGACTCCACCGCCGGCAGGTCGAACGACATCCGGCCGGTCGCCACGTGCGCGGAGACGTAGGTTTTCCAACGCCGCGGCCCCTCGCTTCGTTGCACTGAAATCCGGGTGACGCCTTCAGGCACCCGAACCTCCGCCTGCCTGCGGTTCGCGGAAAGATCCAGTTTCAGCAGTTCCTCCGCGTGCATCGCGCCGATCAACAGGATAAAAAACGAAACACCGATGAAACCCCGCAAAATCTCGCCTAAAGATGTGGAATGGATACGCATGGATAGAAAGAATTTGTTTTGCGGTAGAAGATTCATCTGCTGGAACAATTGAAAAGGCATTTTTCCGAGCCTGGGCTAGCAGGTCCGTTGGCCAAGGTCTTTTTTGTGACGGTTGGTTGAGAAGAACCTCCGCCACAAGGGCCGCTTGCCGACCCGCCGGCACAACAAACCTGCCATCGTCGCCAAGTGGAAGTTTGTCCACTGGCTTGCCTGCCGGATTTGCCGCCGGCACGCCACACCGCTGAAAGTCAGCTGAAGCGGTTTCGGTCCGCAGTGAGTTACAGGCAAGGTTTAGGCGGACTCACAACTCTAGCCACTTCCGCAGCAAGGCATCAAGTGCCGCCCGGTCGTGTGCGGTGATTTGACCGACCACTTTCCGCACCAGGCGCACCTCCACAGTGCAGATTTGCCCCTTGATGCCGCTGGGAACATTCAGGCCCGCCTCCGCCCACTGGCTGATGATCAAATCGGCGTTTTGCAGTTGCGAAGTCACCGGCACCACCAGCAAGCCGCCCGGCCAACTGCCGTGCCCACCAGAATCGCGGGACTCACCTTGGAACTGCTCAAATCCTTGAACGGGATCGGCAGCAGCACCACATCATCGCGTGAGCAGAACATTGTAAACGTCGTCAGCCTCGTTGTCCCAGACGCCTGCCAGCGACCGTTGACCCTGATCCAGCCACTCCCGGCGCCCGGCATCGTCGTCCTGCCCGGTTTCCAGCGAGATTCGCACCACCGAGTTTTCCGCCAGCTCCAACGGCTCAAGCGGCCGGAGTTTCCCTCCTTCGTAAATGGCTCGGATGGCGACTGTCACGCCCGCAGCACACCCGCCATTTCCCTTGGATCAATCCCGTTCACCCACCACGCCAATCACTCATCATCTGAAAACCGCAGCAAGGGCGGCCTGTTACGACAGGCCGCCCTTGTCGCATCCAACCTCTCAATCCCCATCTCGCCCAACACCACGAACCAATAACCAACCAGGTCTGACTTCACCACCATCCAGACCCAAATCCGGGACCTTGACGCCCTCCACGACGCCTGCGCCGAAATGGACCTCAAGCTCGTCCAAAACGCCAACTGCCGGGGCTGCGCGGGCATCACCCGCCAGGCTCCACACCTCATCAAGCTCAAGGGCCCCTATGACATCGCCGTGGATCCCCATCCGGAAAATGACGGCAGCTACGGCCTCGCCACCGCCTCGAAGCGATGACCCACACCGTGCCGCTGGCCCAACTGATGGACGGCTACATCGTCACCTTCGCCTACGGCCGCCGTGGCAACACGCTCGCCACCGGGATCAAGAATGACACCCCCGTGCCGCTCGAAACCGCGACTAACACAACTTCGTCATCGGCAGCGGCTTCAAGATCGGACTGAGCCACACCCGCACCTTCGCAGGCACCGGATTCCTCGATCTCTTCGCCAACGACAACCTTTTCGGCGACACCAAGCCGCAGACCAAGACTTCCATTCGCAAGTCCGTCCGCCCGGCCAAACACGTCATTTCCCAACCCGACCTGAATGCGGTCTATACCATGAAACCGGCACCCTCGGGAGAAGTCGGCGCGTTGGACGAGGAGGTGAATCTCGCCGGATGGCAACAGCGCTTTCAGTCGCTCCTCTCGGAAAAACCCTATCGCGAGGATGCCGTTACGGTCCTCCTGTCGGAAATCAATTCGACCTTCGGCAAGGGGGCGGAACGCCAGATCCCACCACTGGCGGCGCTGCCTGCGAATGAACGTGACGATCCGCTTGAAATCATCGACGGATCCATCCGCGAGGGGGCCGCAGTCATCATCGAATTGCTGGAACTTCCCGGCAGCCGTCACGTTGCGGTGGCGGCGGAAGCGCTGGAAGCCGTTGCTGCCGAAGTGCAATATGCCGAGGTCGCCCCCGACCACGCCTCACGCCTTGCCATGCTCCGGTTCGACCGCCAGCGCCAGCAGCGGTTGGATGGTTTGGTGGCCATCACCGACGAAACCGAACGGGCCAAGGCCAGGGGAGAAATCGACCAGTGGTATGAGGCGGGTCTCGCGAAGTTGTTTCCTGCGGACCTTGTGGAAGACGCCATGAACTGAGTTGTTCGGAGCCTCAAGGGGGAGATAACAGGAATTTTGCTAAAACGTTTTTCTCAAGTGAGAGGGAAGGATATTCAATTGCTCGCGGTATTTCGCGACGGTGCGGCGGGCGACCTTGATGCCTTGTTTGTCGAGCGCCTTCATCAGGAATTCGTCGGAGAGCGGCTTGGCCCGGTCTTCGGCGCTGACGAGCTGCTGGATCGCCTCGCGCACACCGGCGTTCGAGACTTCCGTGCCGTCACTGGTTTGATAGCCGGTGGCGAAAAACGCGCGCATTTCCATGAGTCCGTGCGGGGTGAGCACGTATTTCCCGGCGACGGCCCGTGAAATGGTGGTCGCGTGCAGACTGAGTTCGTCCGCGATGTCGTTCATCGTCAACGGCCGCAGATGGCGGTGACCTCTTGATAGGAAAGCGGGCTGGTGCTCAATGAGCTTGTGGGCGATCGCAAGGATGGTTTCCTGGCGCAGGGAAATGGCGTGGATCAAGCTGCGGCCGTCGCGGATTTGGTCGCGGAGAAACTGCCGCGCTTTGGCATCCGTGCCACTTTTCCCGATCATGTCCTTGTAGAAGTCGTTGATCCGCAGGTTCGGAAGGTGCTCGCCGGTGAGGCGGGCATACCAGTTTCCGTCGTCGTCGCGCTCGATGACGACATCGGGGAGGATGTAGGGATTCCCGGTCGGGTCGAATTCGCCGCCGGGGTTGGGGGTGAGGCGTCCGATGCGTGAGGCGGCCTCGGCGATTCGTTCGACGTTGGTGCCGAGGGCGCGCGCGATCTGCGGGTGGCGTTTGCGGGCGAGGTCCTCAAGATGGTCACGGACAATCTTATATTCGATGGTGTCCTTGCCGGTCGTGCGCTCCAGTTGCAGCAGCAGGGATTCGGGAATCCCGGAGGCGCCAATGCCTGCTGGGTCGAAGGATTGCACGAGCTTCAACGCCTCATCGAGGTCCTTGGACTTGAGGCCCATGCGGACACCGAGGGTTTTGGCGGGCAAATCGAGAAACCCCCGACCATCCAGATTACCGAGAATGGCTTGGGCGGCTTCGCGAATTTCCGGGTCGACCATGGCGAGGTCGAGTTGGTGCTGCAAGTGTTGCTGGAGCGTCTCCGGTGCGACGATCGAGTCGTAAATCCGCTGGCGGCGCTCTTCGTCCTCGCTGGTCCAGGGCGAACTTTTGCCTTCCATGATCGTGCGGTCGCGCCAATCGTCGTCGGTCTGGTTCATGTAATCGAGCGAGTCCGCTTCTTCGGCATCGGGCGATTCCTCGTCGAGGGAGATGCTCTCGGTGAGGTCTTCCAAAACCGGATTGGTTTCAAGGGCCTGTTGCACCAGTTGGGAAAGCTCCAAAGTGCCCGCCTGAAGGATCTCCAGGCTTTTGCGCATCTGCGGCGCAAGGGTCTGCTGCTGGGAAAGCGATTGATGGAGGTATACGTCAGCCATTGCCGGCACGCTTGGTGCTGCCGAAAGACTAGGACGCCCGCGGGAAAAGCGAAGCAAAATTTGTGCCATTAATAAAACTTTATCTCTTGCGTTTCCCGCGATCCGGACGAACGCGCCGCCGGATCGTGAATTGAAAAATCCTAACTTGTTCGGTTTGGAAGCTTCTTGCGGAAAAGTGGTGAAGTTCAACGGCGCCCTTCGACTCGCAACTGAACGAAGAAAAGATCAGATCCGTGGGCTTGCAGCGGTCCCGCAGACGCGGCTTTCATCTTGACCCGCCATGGCGGCGGCACATCCTCCCGTATGTTGAATTCCGCCGAGGGCTGCGAGCGATCTCAGGAAACGAGGCGAGTATCGTTTTCCCTCACCTAACTTCATGCGCGTTCTCTCCATCGATCCCGCCGTGCGAAACACCGGCTATGCCGTGCTTGAGGGTGATCCCCGCAGACCGGCGGTGCTCGCCTTCGACGTGATTTCCATTCCGAAGTCCATCGCCCAATCCGCGGCGCTCTCGGCGATTCGGACACATCTCGTCAACGTCATCCAGAAATTCCAGCCGGATGAAGTCGCTGTCGAGGGCATCATCTACGTCCAGTCCCACCAGACCGCCATTTCGATGGGAGCCGCCCGTGCCGCCGCGCTCATCGCCGCCGCGGATCACGGACTGCGGGTCTTCGAATACTCGCCGAAAAAGGTGAAAATGGCAGTTGTTGGAAATGGCAACGCCGACAAAAAACAAGTCGCATTCATGGTTCGCGCCTTGCTTGGGCTGTCTGAAACTCCGCCGTCCGACGCCGCCGACGCGCTCGCCATCGGCATGGCCCATCTCCAGGCGTCCGATCCTCTCAAAGCCAAACTCCTCGAACGCCGCCTCGTCTAATCGTGATGCTCCAAATCCTCCATCTGCCCGAACCCATCGACTACGAAGCCGGCCTGCGCCTTCAGGAGCGGCACGTCGCCGCCATCCTCGGCGGCACCGGCGGCGACACGGTTCTCCTGTTGGAGCACACGCCGGTTTAC